>JAUSPC010000097.1 GCA_030655835.1 Pelolinea sp. | reverse complement strand
ATCCCCTATCAGGTCAATAAAACAACCCTCATTGAACGTATCGCTGATCTGGTACGGTCTGATAAATTACCCGAGATATCAGACTTGCGAGATGAATCAGACCGGAATGGGATGCGCATCATCATCGAACTCAAGAGAAATTCTCAGCCAAAACGTATTCTAAATCGGCTTTACAAATTCACCCAACTTCAATCTACTTTTGGGATCAATATGCTCGCGCTTGTAGAAAACGAGCCGCGCATGTTGCCTTTGAAACGGTCACTGCAGATCTTTATCAACCACCGAGTTGAAGTCATCACCCGCCGTACTCAGTTTGAATTGGAAAAAGCAAAGCACCGCGCGCATATACTTGAGGGGTTGCTGATCGCTTTGGCGAATTTAGATGAAGTGATAAAAACCATCCGTAATTCAGAAGATTCAAATGCTGCGAAGAAGAATTTGATGGAGCGTTTCACATTATCAGGTATTCAAGCACAAGCGATCTTGGATATGCAGCTGCGCCGCCTTTCCCAATTAGAGCGGGAAAAGATCCAGGAAGAGCACAAGGAATTAGTTGAATTAATTGCTCATTTCGAAGACCTTCTCGCACATCCAAAAAAGATTTTGGTATTGATCAGTGAAGACCTTACCGATATCAGTAAAAAATATGGCGATGATCGGCGCACGCTCATTGTTGAAGGCAATGCGGAAGACCTGACCGATGAGGATCTGGTATCTGATGTGGCGGCGTTGGTGACTATCACGCGTAATAACTATATAAAGCGCGTTTCTCCTCGAGTGTACCGAACACAGCACAGAGGCGGAAAAGGGGTTATCGGGCAGAATGTAAAGGATGAAGATGAAATTGATATTCTCATCCATTGCCGTGCGCTCCATACTCTCTTGTTCTTTTCAGATCGCGGAAAGGTTTATTCTGAGCGTGTATTTGAGCTCAATGAATCTGGCCGAACGGATAAGGGAACACCGATCGTAAACATTCTGGCGTTGGAGCCCAACGAGAAGATTACAACCGCAGTTGCGGTACCAGATTTTGCGGCCTCGGAATTTATCACCCTATCTACTGAAAATGGACGCATTAAACGTATGCCGCTTTCTGAATTTGAAAGTGTTCGCATGTCGGGATTGATCGCGATCAAGCTGAAAGAAGATGATCGGCTCGGTTGGGCGCAATTGACGAGCGGGAATGATGAATTGATCATGGTTACTTCAGGTGGTTATGCTCTCCGTATAAATGAAAATGATGTCCGTACGATGGGACGGGCAGCCGGGGGCGTAAATGGGATCAAATTGAATCCCGATGATCACATCACTTCAATGGAAGTGGTTGATCCGAAAGGGCATTTACTTGTCGTCACTGAAAATGGGTTTGGCAAACGGACGCACCTGAAGAATTACCGCACGCAGGGACGGGCGACAAAGGGAATTGCCACGATCGACATAAAAATGTTGGATAGAATTGGCAGGATCGCCTCAGCGCGAGTAGTTACTAAAGGCGATCAGGTCACTTTGATCTCTAATGCTGGAATTATGCTGCGTTTAAATGTGGAAAATATATCAGTATCAGGACGCGCAACCAAAGGTGTGAAATTAATGAATCTAGATAAGGGCGACCATGTAGCTTCGATCGGGAGAATATCGGACGTAAAAAAATAACGTTGACTTTATACTTAAGGAAAGAGTGTTCATGTTTGAATGCTCTTTTTTTACAGTGGACGTAATTTAATGTCACCGATTGGGAATATTTTCTCATTCCCGTCTGCGAACCGAATACGGACGTTCCCATATTCGTCAACCCCGACTAAATGCCCAGAGATGATGTTCGCCTCACCAGTGTCAAGGGAAATGATCTGATCCATGTACGCCAACTTTTCCTCGTAATGATTGATAAAAGTGGGTAAGAGCATGGATTCACGCAATTTAATAATTGTTTCTAATAGGCAAGCGAGCGTTTCTATTTGATCAATTTCACGATCGCAATGTGCTTGAATACATGTCGCAGGAAACAATAATCCATCAGGAGGGGGAACTGAAGGGGTTAGTAAATTTATTCCAATTCCGAGCACGATACCTTGAAGCGTTTCTCCTTGCCACAGAGCTTCGGAAAGGATACCGGCAGTTTTTTTGTTCTCGATCAAGACGTCATTCGGCCATTTTACCTGTGCGTTGACCTGATAGGAATCCTCAATCATTTTGAGAACAGAAAAGCCACCTAAAAGGGAAAAAAGTCCAAGTTTTCCTATTTCAAATTTGGTTGGATGGAGGATGATGCTGACGGCTAAAGATGATCTGGGAGTGGTTACCCAACTGCGCCCACTTCTTCCGCGCCCGGCAGTTTGTTTTTCTGCGATCACAAGCGAATACTCAGGAGCACCTTGAGACACCCAATTGAGTGCCTGTGTATTGGTAGAATCCGTTTCTTCAAAAAAACGAAACGATGGAATGGGGAGATGATCTAACGCATATTCCAGCATTTCTTTATTCATTTAGATGATTCTATCGGAAAACTCTGATAAATACAAAAAGAGCGGAGACCGCTCTTTTTTCAATAAGGAGAAAGTTTTTACTATATGGTTGTAACTTTGATCTTTTTTGGTTTTGCTTCTTCAGATTTTGGGATGCTCAATGACAAGATCCCATTATCCATTTTTGCTAAAGCTTTTGATGCGTTTAGCATATCTGGCAGTAATATCGATCGGTGAAATTTTCCGGTGGGTCTTTCCCTCAGGACATATTTATTATCGGTATCGTTCAGATCTTTGAACTCTCCCTGTAAACTGACCTGCTTATCCTGGATTTGAATATCTATTTCTTTAGGATCAATCCCTGGCAAAATAGCGGTAATGGTAAATTTATCTTCATCTTCAATAACATCCATTGGGAAGTGAACGTGTTTGTTTTCTTGCACTGCATCATGAGTTAAGTTTGGATGCCGCATCATGTGCGAAATATTTCTATATGGTGTCCTTACGTATACTGTCATTTTTCCTCTTTTTTATGTTCTTAATATGTTTTTATAATAATTCCTATGTATATAATGTCTGTAAGAAAAATATCTGTAATTTATAAAAAAAAATCTGTCAGAAAATATTTCAAACCGTGCGCTTTATGGTATGATTTCTGACTTAAGGAAAATGTGAAAATGGATAATAAAATTACAATAATTGAAGGCCCAACACCGGAATTTGAAGATATCATGGATGGATGGGCATTGGGGTTAAACGAGAGCCCGCTCCTATATGATACGATTTTTACGCAGGTCCGAACACTCAATGGACCGGCATTGGTTGAACGCTGCCATAAAGCGTGGAAGAAGAATTCTTCAATATACCTGCATTTTAAGAATCAAATGGGTATAGAAGAAAAAGCGCCCATCACCGCTGCCCGTTCAGTGGAGACTGATGAAGGACAAGTTCTTTTACTTTGGGTCAGGCAGCTTCCGAGTTATGATGACCTGGCAGATATCGCAAATGAGATGAGCGATGATGATTTCGAAGATGATGATCTCGACGAATAGAATTTTAGGATAAACTAGAGCTCTTGTCTGTCTCAGGCAAGAGCATTTTTAATTAATTGTGGTTTTTATTATTTCTCCGGATTATCTCGATCGAAATGGGGGAGCTCATCCGGGAGTTCTAAGAACATTTCCACAATCCCGCTGAATTCTTCCTCAATAAAATATGGGGCTTGATAAACAAGGTATTTTTGGCCGTTCTTGGTTATAGAGTAAATATTAAAAGAATGAGTTTCGTAAATTCGACGAACCTTTTCTCGAGTTCTAGGGGGGTGGCATGTGATTGCGTTTCGGCCAAGTACCTCATAACCACCATCACCTTTAAATAATTTAGTTGCTGATTCCTCATTCATCTCAATAACAGTACCTTCACTATCTGTGACCGTGATCGCCCCGGGGAACACATTTACCCAAGCATTCTTTTCCATTTATTTCTCCAACTCTTTTCATTTTGAATGATATTATAAACTAGGTAGGGCTGAAAAATTTTCAATGGTAATATACTCGCATATAAAAAAATGCAGTGCATGATCTAGCATCAAAATGATCTATCTAACCTGAGCAGAGAATAGGAGTTGGAGTGAATAAAGAAAAACGCGAAAAACTGTCCCTGGAAAGCAAAATGGTTTTTTATCCGCCAGAACCTTCATCCATGTCAATTAATAACCCAATTTATATGTCAAGTAATTTTCAATACACTGCTGAAATATATCAACGGGTTCTGGATGGAGAAAGAAAAACTGTAAATATTTATTCCCGATGTGGAAACCCAAGTGAGTATAAGTTTGAAGAACAAATGACCTGGATTGAGGGAGGTGATGCCTGTTTGGCAACCGCTTCCGGCATGGCTGCAATTGCAACAATATTGTTTGGGCTTCTCAAGGGAGGGGATCATATTGTAGCTGATTGGACCACATACAGCACGACCCACGAATTCCTGGATCATCGATTCACTGATTTTGGTGTTGAGACCACTTTCGTTGACACTGCGAATGTGGACTTGGTGGAAAAAGCGATCAAACCAAATACAAAAGTTGTTTATTTCGAAACAATTGCCAATCCGACCATGAAAATACCCGATATTGAAGCCATTGTAAAAATGGCGCATGAAAAAGGCATCATTGTTATTTGTGATAACACTTTTGCCAGCCCGTATGTCTTCAGACCGTTGGATTGGGGAGTTGATCTCGTTTTGGAAAGCGCGACGAAATTTATTTGCGGCCATAATGACGCGCTTGGTGGTGCTATCATCATGAAATCAGAGATCCTTCCAGAAGATTTTATGGAGCAGGTGAGATGGTCAACGCTTACAAAATTAGGAGGTGCGCTTTCCCCTTTCAACGCGTGGCTGCTGTTGAGGGGCATCCAAACGCTTCATCTGCGTGTAGAACGGCAGTGCCAGAATGCCGCGAGATTGGCGAAATATCTTGATGGCCATGATAAAGTGGGGAAGGTATGGTATCCAGGTTTAGAGTCTCATCCTCAACATTTGATCGCAAAAAAACTGCTACCGAAATTCGGCGCGATGTTAACGTTTGAAGTTCAAGACGAGCCAACCGCCGTGAGGGTTCTAGATTCATTAGAGTTGGCAACATTCGGAGCAAGTCTTGGCGGGGTACGCACTACAACCCAGGTGCCATCGACAATGGCGTTTCTGGATGTGCCGCCTGAACAAAAGAAACAAATGAATATTCGCGATGGAATGATCAGGATCTCTGCTGGAATAGAGGATGCAGATGACATAATAGCTGACTTTTCGCAGGCGATTGCCAAGATATAAGGTTTCTCAGAGTCAACAAAAGCGCATTTCAATTTTGAAATGCGCTTTTTAATGAAATTATGACGAAAATATTAAATAATTAATAAAACCTTAAAAAATGTTGAAAACGCAATTTTATTCTGATATAGTATAGAAATACGTTTGCGCAATCGTATTTCTTGTGGAGGTCGGAAATAGTCACTATTAAAGAAGTAGCTCAACAAGCCGGTGTCTCAATTTCAACAGTTAGCCATGTGGTTAACGGAACTCGATTTGTGAGCGATGATCTGAAGGCCAGAGTGCTTTCCTCAATGAAGGATCTTGATTATCAACCTAACCGTATCGCTCGCAGTTTGCGTAGGAAGCAAACAAATTCACTTGGATTGATCATTTCAGATATTACGAATCCGTTTTTCGCTGAAATTGCTTGGAGTATTGAAAATATTAGCTTTTTAGAAAAATACAGTCTTTTTCTCTGCAATACAAATAGTAAATACGAGAAAGAGGTTTTTTATATTAATCAACTTTCTGAATGGCAGGTTGATGGGATCATTTTGATCTCCCCAAAGATAGATACATCTTATTTAAAAATATTAGAGGAAAGAAATATTCCTGTTGTGCTAGTTGATAATGAATCTCCAGAGGGTAATTATGATGTTGTTAAAATTGATAACTATCTGGGAGGGAAAATGGCCGCAGACCATCTCATTGCACTTGGCCATAAAAGAATTGCTTGTATTTCTGGCCCTTTTATGCACAACATCACTTATGAACGAGTAGAAGGATATAAGGACTCATTACGTGAGCATGGTCTTATTGTTGACGAAAAGATGATCCTCACTGGAAATTTTGATGTGGCTAGTGGTCTTCAATGTGCAAATAATTTTTTTGAAATGGATGAAAGACCAACTGCTATTTTCGCGTGCAATGATCAAATGGCGGTTGGGGTTATCCAATCGGCAGCTGCACATAACCTTAAAGTACCAGATGATATATCATTAGTTGGTTTTGATGATATCAATTTGTCTAGGTATACTGTTCCTCCGCTTACAACAATTAGCCAGCCGCTTCACGAGATTGGTGAACAGGCGCTAAATTGTATGATTGAAAAAATTAAAGATCCAAACAAGAGTCCGAAAACGATTACTTTAAACCTTAGATTAGCGGAAAGGCAGTCAACAAAAAGAATTTAACAGGAGGTTAATAAATAAACAATGACAGTTATCTCATTTGGCAGCATCAATATGGATTTGGTAGTACGGACACCGAGGTTTGCAAATCCCGGCGAAACTTTGGTTGGTTTGGGTTTTTATACTGCATCAGGCGGAAAGGGTGCTAACCAGGCAGTTGCAGCAGGAAGGTTGGGTGTTGACTCTCTAATGTTTGGACGAGTTGGCGATGATTTTTTCGGAAAAGACCTTTTGAAGAATTTAGAAAATAACAACGTTAACATTGATGGCATTAAAAAAGATGATTCACTTCCATCTGGAACAGCAATGATTACAGTTGATGATGAAGCCGAAAATACGATCATTATTATCCCAGGGGCAAATGGCGCAGTTGATGTGGTTGATACAAAGGAACTGATTCCTTTTTTCAAAAACGCCCACATTCTAATGCTTCAGCTGGAAATACCATTAGATTGCGTAATTTCAGCTGCCAAGTTAGCAAGAGACTGTGGTGTAAAAGTGTTATTGGACCCGGCTCCCGCTCGGGAATTGCCTGATGAATTATTGCGGCTGTGTGATTTTATAACCCCTAATGAAACCGAAGCAGAAATTTTAACTGAGATAAAAATTGAAAATATTGACGATGCAAAAAATGCAGCAACTGTCCTTTTAAAAAGAAATGTGGGTGCTGTCATTATAAAAATGAGCAGTGCTGGATCCTATTATTTTGATGGAACGGATGAAATAATATTTCCGGCCTATAAAGTGGAGGCTGTGGATACGGTTGCAGCAGGAGATGCGTTCAATGGAGGTTTTGCGGCAGCCTATTCTGAAGGAAAATCACTTGACGAATGTCTGCAATGGGCGAACGCATGTGGAGCGTTTTCAACCACAAAACCCGGCGCACAGCCATCCATGCCATCACGTAAGGAATTAACTTCTTTTATGGAAGCTAATCCCAGATAAAAATGCAATTATCTGTTTACTAATTTAAGAAAGATTCATTTTAATAAGGTGTACTGCGGTTGTTTTTCCAGACAGTATTAAGGGGTGAATAAGAGAGGGCACAGGCGCTCATCAAGCAACCTGAACAGCCTCGAATTCAGATGGTGTCAAGTATGCCAGCGAAGAATGAATTCTTTCGGTCATATAATCA
>JAUSPC010000096.1 GCA_030655835.1 Pelolinea sp. | reverse complement strand
CGCTTTTGGGATTTTCTTCCTCCGCGTACTCAATATGGCGCTTGACACAGTACGCATGCTGACTGTTATGCGGGGAATGCGCACTGTGACATGGATCCTGGGCGTTTTGCAGACTGCTATATTTGTTCTGGCGTTTGGTTCTGTAATTAATGACCTGAATAACCTGTTGAATATTGCCGCCTATTCCATCGGATTTGCCACGGGAAATGTGATCGGGATGATGATAGAAAAACGCCTGGCGTTTGGTTACATCAACATCACGGTGATCAGCCCTGAATCCGGGCATGAATTGGCGATTAAATTAAGGGAACGTGGTCATGCAGTCACAGAGATCCCCGCGCGCGGGAAGGATGGGGATGTAGATATCTTGGAATGCAGCGTACAGCGGAAATTCGCCAAGGAGGTACAGGATATCGCTTTAGATTGTGATCCAACAGCTTTTATCACATCGCGGGATATCCAACGGGTCTGGCGGGGTTATTGGCGTGATTGAACGGTGTTTTCTTCTTAAGTATTGCACCTAGATCATAGTTTAGGCATGGCGTGAAATTCTGCCGCCTTATCTTCAAACTCTTGATGCCATAATTCTAAATTTAAGAAGCCCCAGATCTTTCGGCTGAAACGGGGTTCGCGCTCCAGTTGAGCCAGAATTGTCTGATAGTCGACATATCCGCGCTGTCTGGCACTTTGTGAAGAAAAGATATCCATGATGAATTGTTTGGCTGGCCCGCGCATCCATTCAGAGAGAGGGGTGGGAAACCCCATTTTATCTTTGCGTGCGTAAATGCTTTCTGGTATGACAGGTCTGACAGCTTCTCTTAGAATATGCTTAAGAGTGCCATTCTTGAACTTTACGTTTGGGGGCATTTTTGCAGCAAACTCAACGATCTTATGATCGAGGAATGGGACCCTTGATTCCAACCCGTGCGCCATACTGACCCGGTCTTCCACATGCAGCAGCGCCGGAAGAAGGGTTTTGAAATCGAAATGCGTCATCAGATCAAAATAAGATTCTTTACCGATATTTTCACTGTTGAAAATACCGCGGAAGGTCTTGAAAGCGGAATAATTTTCCAATGATTCCCAATTGATCTCGTCACCGATCGCGTTTGCACGGTTGATCAAACGGAAATAACGGCGGTCCATTGGCGCAAACAGCTCATCTCTCCAAAATTCCTGGAGAAGCGGTTTGTAATTGCGCAGAGAAGTCAAGTTCGGAAGAATGGATTCATATGTGACAATAAAATTGCCGTTGTCCATAGTTCCGTCAATCGCAGCTTTAATGCACTGCTCAAAATAAGCGATCAAATAGCGTGCATACCCGCCAAAAATCTCATCCCCACCCTGTCCACCCATGACAACCTTGCGGTGCTTGGCTGCCACCCGGGAGACCATATATTGAGGAAATGAACCTGGTCCCGCAGAAGGATAATCCATGTGATAAATGACTTTACGGATATTGTTTATAAAATCATCCGCAGTGATGGTAACCTCTTCTAGAGGGAATCCGTTCTTGTCTGCTACTTCACGAGCATAGGCGCTCTCATCATATTCAGGACCTTCATTGAATTTTCCAACAAAGCCCATAAAATTCTTTGGGTCATCACTGCACGCCAGGGAAGCCACTGCGCTGGAATCAACACCGCCGCTCAAATAAGCGCCGATGGGAACATCACTGCGTGTGTGAATATTCACCGATTCTTCAATTAGGTGGCGTAATTTTTCTTCAAAATACGCTTCGTTATGCGAGAAATCTGGTTCGTAGAACACTTCCCAATATTTCTTTACGGTCATCTTCCCGCCGGAAATGGCAAGCGTATGAGCGGGCTGCAGTTCCTGAATGCCTTCGAAAAGTGTTTTACCGTCCAGGCAGAATTGGAATGCAAGATATTCTTTGAGCGCTTCCATGTTCGTGCGAATTTCCTTGACAAATGGCAGCAGCGCTTTGGGCTCTGAAGCAAAAAAGAATAACGCGCCATTCTCATGAAAATAAAAAGGTTTGATGCCAAAGCGGTCACGGGCGCAGAAAATTCGTTTGTTTTGCTCATCCCATAAGGCAAACGAGAACATACCGCGGAAATACTGGACGCAATCATCCCCCCATTTTTGATAAGCGCGCAGGATTACTTCAGTATCTGATGTTGTGGTGAACTTTTCAGCGCCCAATTCCTGACGCAGTTCAATATAGTTGTAGATCTCACCGTTATATACGATCCAATTTCCGCAGTCATCAGTCATGGGCTGATCGCCGGTCTGAAGATCAATTATGCTTAGGCGGCGGTGGCCGAAGCCAATGGAACCGTCCCGATGAAACCAGGTTCCCTCTCCATCTGGACCGCGGTGCGCGATCAGGTCGTTCATCGTGTTTATTATTGAAACGACCGCAGGTATCTTTTCGTGTTTTATATTTATTACGCCGCAAATTCCACACATATTTTTTACCCTATTCCACTTACCTTTAGTGGGTTAATAATAATACGGATTTCATAGAAAATGGATGTCGTAGATCGATTTGTGCCGGGATCAGCGCGAAAATTTCCAGCAGGCTGTTCAGTCTGGTTGGGGAAAGATTGGATTGCATGAAAAAATCAAACCATTTAGAATAATGATCACCCAGTTGTTGGCGGGAAAAGAGTGTGCGCGAATGGTATCTCGAATTAGGAACATGATTTTCTCTTTTGATAGTATTAGTATACCTTTGGCTGTTTTTCTATTCGTAAGAAAAAGATTAATTTTAGATGTGCAGCAGGTAAAATAGAGATAGACTGTAATTTCAAGGCTGATAAAAAAAAACAATGATCAAACTATTACATTTCGCTGATGCACATATAGATTTGGCCCGACAGGGGCGGCGTGATCCAGAAACTGGCCTTCCGGTACGAGTTTTGGATTTTTTACATGCATTGGACACGATCGTCGATACTGCTGTCGCGGAAAAAGTCGATCTGGTCATATTTGCCGGCGATGCGTACCTTGACCGCACACCCGCACCAACCTACCAGCGTGAGTGGGGAAAGAGAATGATGCGCCTGTCAGAAGCCGGAATCCAAACCATTATGGTGGTAGGCAACCACGATGTCTCACCCGCTTCTGGAAGAGCGCACACCCTTCAGGAATTCGATACACTTCAGGTTCCAAACATCCATGTGGTCAGTAAACCCCGCCTATTGGGTCCAGATGACCTGAATGGAATACCTGTCCAGGTGATCGGAATTCCCTGGTTGAATCGCTCTGGATTAGCGGCAACGCTAACGGATTCAGACACGGCGCCTGATAAGGTGACCGACGAATTGGAAGGACAGATCACCAGGATTATTGAAGGATTTTTTGATGAGCTTGACCCAGCCCTGCCAACAATCCTGACCAGCCATATTTCTGTGCAGGGTGCATCTTACGGTAATGAACGCAGCGTGATGCTTGGGAAAGATCTTGTGCTCACGGCTTCTCTGGTTAAAGATAAAAGATTAGATTATGTGGCCTTGGGCCATATTCATAAAGCACAGAATTTAAATCCGGATGGACACCCGCCGGTGATTTATTCGGGATCGATCGAACGGGTTGATTTCGGTGAGATCGATGATGAGAAATCTTTCATGCTCGCTGAGGTTGAAAAAGGAAAACAAACGATCCTAAAAATGATGAAACTTAAAGGGCGCCCTTTTATCAGCCGATCGATCAGTTTGGATGACCCGGATGCCGTTCAATCACAGATCATGGGTGCGATCCCTGAATCGGATGTGATCAAAGACGTGCTTTTTCGACTTATCGTGACCTATCCGAGGGATTGGGAGGCAATGATCGATGAAACAGCCATCCGGCGCGCTGCGGAAACTGCGTTTGAATTTCACTTCATCCGCCGTCCGTTGACCCCCGCTCGGCTGCGGATACCGGGTGATAAAACGATCGCGAACCTGCCCCCCGCGGAACTGCTTGATCTATATTGGAAGACCATCGCGCCAGAAACCAACGATATCGACGCAATCAATGAATTAGCGAATGAGATCATTCAAATGGTTGAATTAGGAGCGGAGTTTGCCGATGTTGAGGAGGGCAGCCGGCTGTGATACCAAGGGAATTAACCCTGCGCGGATTTCTTTCTTACCGGGATGAAGTTGTTGTAGACCTTTCCCAGATAAAAGTTGCATGTGTATCCGGCGCGAATGGGGCAGGAAAATCAACGCTATTTGATGCGATGACGTGGGCTTTGTTTGGTAGGGCACGCCGTAATGATGACGCGGTCATCACCGACGGCATGGAAAGCTGCCAGGTTGTGTTCGAGTTCAGCTATGAAAATGAAGACTATCGGGTTGAACGCACAAAATCACGCGGGCAAGGAACCACACTTGAATTCCAGATAAAGAATTCAGATGAGAATTGGAAACCTCTGACAGAAACGGGTGTTCGCGCGACGGAAGAGCGCATCAAAGATGTTCTGCGGTTGGATTATGATACTTTTGTGAATGCGTCTTTCTTCCTGCAGGGCAAAGCCGATATGTTTGCAGTCCAAACACCGGGAAAGCGGAAAGAGATCCTCAGCAGCATTCTGGGATTAGAGGTTTGGGAAGCCTACCGGGATGAAACGGCACGCCGACGACGAATTCTTCAAAATGAGGTCGCCCTTCAGCAGTCCAGGCTGAAGGAAGTGATCGATGAATTAAATGAAGAAGAAACACGGCGTGAAACCCTTAAAACCCTCGAAGATCTGTTAGCGAAAACGACCAGTTTAAAAACTACTAAAACCGAATTACTTGTACAGGCACGCGCTCAAATGAAGCAATTGGAAGCTGATCTGGAGAAAATCGATCTGCTTTCAGACCAGTCTGCAACGATCGAGCACAGGTTGGCAGAGACCACAGATCTGCTGGCAGCTCGTGATACCCAATTGGCGAGAATTGAAAAGATACTTCAGACCGCGGATGAAATAAAAGAGTCCTATCGATCTTGGTTGACACTTCGCGAAAAACTTTCCAAATTAGATGCTTTAAGTACGCAATACAACCAATTGATGATTAAAAAAGAGGAACTTAATGGAAAGATAAGAGCAGAAGCCGCGCGCTTATCTCAGGAACGCCTTTCTTTAGGACAACAGCTGCAGGATATATCTCTTCTCAAAGATCAGCTGCCAGATATCCAGAGATCTCTAGAAGAAAAAAATACCCGCATCAAAAAGATGCGGTTGGAGTTGGAAAATATTGACCAGATCGAAGCTGAATTGGATGGTCAAAAACAGAGAAAAGCGGATCTGAGTGGGGAGAACAATCAGCTAAAAGAAAAAATGGCCGAGCTGAAAGAACGAATCGTGCATCTTGAAAGTGCACATGGCGCAGACTGCCCATTGTGTGGACAGGATCTGACCGCGGATCATAAACAAAATATGCTTGAATCGCTCAACGAGGATGGTAAATCAATGGGTGATCTGCACCGGAAAAATAGCGCTGCGATCGAACAATATGAGGTTGAGATCCAGCGCTTACTGAAGGAACTTGATGTATTAAAGGAAGTACGTCTCAACCTTTCCAAACTTGAAAGCGAAGCGGGGATCACCAATCAGCAGTTGGAAGAGAAGACAGCTAGAATTGGAACTTGGGAAGAAAAAGGGGCCCCTCGCCTGAATGAGATCGTTGATCTGTTAGATAAATCTATCTTTGAAAAGGAAGCCCGAAAAGAATTAATCCAGCTTGAGGAGCATATCTCTGGATTGGGTTATGATCCAAACGACCACGAAAAGATCCGTGCCGAAGAGCTGGAATTGCGGGGAATAGAAGATGATTACAGGCAATTAGAACAGGCGCGTACTGAGCAGGAAGGTCTGAGTAGGGAGATCAATGAGTTTGAGAAGCAGATCGCCCAGCAGAAGGATGACCTGGATAAAAACCTACTTTCCAAAGAAACTTTTCAAAAGCAGGTCGATGAACAACGCAAATTGCTTCCGGATATTACTGAATTTGAAAAAGAGGTTTCTCTAATTGAGAAGGAAGATAACGACCTAAGAATGCGGGTGGGCGGCGCCCAGCAGGCAGTTGCTGTATTGAAAGATCAACGTAAAAGGAAGCTCCAGTTTGAAAGTGAGATCAATGAAAATAACCGCCTCATCTCTCAATTGAAAATGCTGGAAGTTGCTTTTGGGAAAGATGGTATCCCGGCATTATTGATCGAACAATCCCTGCCTAAAATAGAAGAACAGGCAAATGAGGTCTTGGATCGGTTGAGTAATAACGGCATGTCCGTTAGTTTTGAAACTCAACGTGAATACCGCGACAAAAAGCGGGAAGATAAGAAACAAACATTGGATATCATCATCCGGGATGGTGCCGGAAGTCGGGAATATGAAATGTTCTCTGGCGGTGAGGTGTTTCGGATCAACTTTGCTATCCGTCTGGCGCTCTCCCGTGTTCTGGCTCAGCGTTCCGGCGCGCGCCTCCAAACGCTTGTCATTGATGAAGGGTTTGGAAGCCAGGATGCTGAAGGTCGGCAGCGGTTGATCGAAGCGATCAATCTGGTAAGTTCTGATTTTGAGAAGATCCTTGTCATCACGCACCTTGAGGAATTGAAAGATGTGTTCCCGTCCCGGATAGAGGTAACTAAAACACTATCTGGCTCTAGCGTGGAGGTGATCCCATGACCCAACTCTCTGATAATCGGGTGGGTGTGGTGCAGCGGGTGCTGCCTTCATATCGGATACCTTTGTTTGACGCGTTGGCAAATGAATTCAATGGAAACGTGAGTGTGTTTGCCGGCAAACCGCGTAAAAAAGAAGCTCTTAACAGCAGCGGAGAACCTGCTTCTGCAAAATTATGCCGGGGAAAAAACTTTCATCTATTTGATGGTCCCTTGTATTTATGCTGGCAGTCAGGCTTGATGCAGTGGTTGGCAGACTGGCAGCCGCAGGTGCTGATCATGGAAGCAAACCCCCGTTATATTCATTCACCTGCTGCGGTACGGTGGATGCGAACACGCGGCGGAAAAATAATTGGGTGGGGGTTGGGTTCACCGCATCCTGAAGGTGTGTTCTCTTCAATGCGTGTTTCAATACGAAAGCGATTTATCCGTCAATTCGATGCGCTGATCACTTACAGCAGTCAGGGTGCGAGTGAATATGCGGCACTTGGATTTCCACGGGATCGTATTTTCACTGCACCCAACGCGGTGGCGCCTCGGCCAAAGCATGAGATGCTGGTCCGCCCGAATGAATTTATTGGCGGGCAACCGGTACTGGTGTTCGTCGGCCGTCTGCAGGACCGTAAACGCGTGGATACGCTCATTCGTGCCTGCGCGGCTTTGGAACCGGAAATTCAACCGGTGTTAAAGATCATCGGGGCTGGCCCCCGCCGTTCTGTCCTGGAATCCCTCGCGAAAGAGATCTATCCTCAAACTCGATTTTACGGTGCGAAACATGGGGCTGGTCTGGAACAGCATCTGCGCTCTGCAGATCTATTTGTCCTTCCGGGAACAGGCGGTTTGGCTGTTCAGGAAGCGATGACATATGCGCTGCCGGT
Source organism: Pelolinea sp. (assembly GCA_030655835.1). Classification (GTDB taxonomy): domain Bacteria; phylum Chloroflexota; class Anaerolineae; order Anaerolineales; family Anaerolineaceae; genus Pelolinea. Next base: position 3,490 of record JAUSPC010000096.1, on the reverse strand, counting down.
AATTGTCGGAGAGGCAGACGGCACGCAGGAAGATCTTGTGCGCGAGGAGAATGGATGGCTTCTACCGGATGATTCTGTCCAGGTATTGAGCGACACGATTGCTAGCGCGCTGAATGATCTTGATGCTTTGCGAAAAAAAGGTGCCGCATCATTCAGGATCGTCAGTGAGGAGATCAACCTCGAAAATATGGTTTCGGTTTTTTCAAACGCGATCAAAAAGGTATTGGAGGACTGATTTGCGGATCCTACTGGTAGCCGACGGACGCAGCCCGATCACGAAGAACTGGATTCGCATGCTGGGGGATGTGGATCTTCAGATATCCTTAATCTCGACTTACCCGGCAGAACCAATACCCGGGGTTGAACATCAGTTCACCCTTCCGGTCGGATTCTCATCTTTCGCAGGCGGCCAGGTAAAACGCGCGGGACAGACAAAACCGACGCTCAAAAATAGAATTGTGGCAATACTGCGTCCCATCCTAATGCGCATTCGCGCGTTGATTACACCCCTGTTATTAGCCAGGAGTCAAAAGCAATTCTTACAGATCGTTGAACAGATCAGTCCCGATATTGTGCACGCGCTCAGGATCCCGTTTGAAGGGATGCTGGCAGCAGCGCTCCAAAAAAGGATCCCATTGATCATTTCTATTTGGGGAAATGATCTTTCTCTGCACGCGCACACCTCGTTCTCGATGGCAGCCCGCATCCGCGAAACCCTCCGGAGAGCGGACGGATTGATGGCTGATGCTGCTTCAGATATTCAATTGGCGTCTGAATGGGGGCTGCGCAGTGCGACCCCAGGCATCGTGGTACCGGGAAGCGGCGGTTTAGATCTCGATGCACTCCGCAAACCACCTAACCAATCCATTTTGAAAAAATACGGATTACCAAAGAATAGACAGCTGGTCATTAACCCTCGTGGATTTCGTCCGGGGAGTGTGCACCAGGATGTGTTCTTTAAAAGTGTTCCCTTGATCTTAGAACAGAATCCGAACGTGCATTTTGTCTGCACCGGTATGGCTGGTCAACCGCAGGCGGAAAAATGGGTGCGGGATTACGGGATCAAGGGGAGTGTAACCCTGCTGCCATATCTCCCGCAGGAGGAGTTATGGGCGCTTTATGCGCTCGCGGATGTGTATATTTCACTCTCGAGCCACGACGGCACCCCCAACTCATTCCTGGAAGCGATTGCCTGCGGGTGCTTCCCGGTTGTGGGGGATATTCCTTCTTTACAGGAATGGATTGATCAGGGGAAAAATGGTAGTATGGTTGATCCGCAGGATGCACGCACGGCCGCTGACGCGGTGATTAGAGCTTTGCGGGATGAAGCTCTGCGAAATAGTGCGGAATCGATCAATCAGGACCTCGTGTCTGAACGTGCGAATATTCAGCTGGTGAAAAAACAGGTTCGAGAATTTTATCAGCAGTTTATTTAGAAAATGTTATTTTTGAAGAAGTGTGTCTAAGTCGCTCATCGTTTGTGATTTACCCTGAAACACGATCCCTGTGATGCCCAGTTCCTGCGCAGCCTTTACGTTCACTTCCCGATCATCAATGAAGACGCATTCTTCCGCTTCATATCCTAAGCGCTCCAGCGCGAGCGTGTAGATGGCAGGGTCTGGTTTGATCAGTTTAACATCGCACGATGCGATAATATGATCAAAGGCGCCGTCCACGATCCAATCGGTTTTCATGAAGTCATGCACGTGAGCGGGAAAATTCGTCAGCAGCATGGTGGTCACTGTTTCTTGGATCTTTTTGATGTAGGCAAGCATCTCCTGATCGATATAGAAATCATCCAACACGAATTTCCTGAGGATTGCTTTTTTCTCCATCGGCATGTTCAATTCTTTTAGTAAGAATGTGTAATACGCGTCGTCATCGATCTCATTAATATCCCAAAGGTTGTTCTCTTTCGAACCCATCAGGCGTTCGATCTCAGCGAGAGGGGCATCCAACCTTTCTGCCAACAGAGTACTAAAAGTGCCTTTGACGGCGTGCAGCACAACCCCGGCTAGATCCCAGATCACCGCTTTGATCTGGCTCAAAGATTTTCCTCTGAGAGATGACTGTGGTCGCTCAGCCGGATAAGGTCTGCCTGACCAGAATCATTGATATGTATTTCAGTAATACTGCAAGGGTTCAAATGATAATAAGAATCCCCGTTCAGGAATGTTTTTCCGAAATAATGGAATAGAATGCTGCTGAATACCCCGGAATGTGCCACCACGATAACCGTGCCTTTTGGGTTATCAGCTAAAATGGAATTCCATCCAATTAGTACTCTCTTTTTCAGATTCCTTTTTGGTTCACCGCTCAACATGCGGATCAGGTGATGAATACGTTCGTCATAGAATTCAACCAATTTTCCGTATTCACCCTTGTCATGGTCGCGATAATGTTTGCCTTCCAACCAGCCGAAGTTGATCTCAACCAGACTGTCCATCAAGATTGGCTTGAAACCAATTTCTTTGCCAATCGCTTGTGCGGTTTGCACACAGCGCGTGAGTGAGCTGGTATAGATCTTCTGCGCACCGCTGTTCTTTAATGCCTGGGCTGTCTCTTCTGCTTGCGCCTCTCCCTTTTTATTCAAGGGAATATCTGTGATCCCGTGCAGGATCTGCTGATCAACCCAATCGGTGGTGCCGTGCCTGACCAAAAGAAGATCTCTCAATCTAAAATGCCTCTTTTCTGGAATACATATATGTTTGATTTAAAGGTTTTTTAGAACACGGATAAATTCCATTGATAAAAACCTGTAATAAAAACATCCCAATTTTACTACTGATAGGTATATTATCTCAGATGGTTGGCTGACCTTCAAATTTAAACGCAATACAGGTATTTTCTGTGGAACAGGAAGTTGCCCTTTCAGGACTTACTTCGGTCGCGGGTTTTCCCCTTCGGAGTACTACGCAACCCCTGTCAGCCACCCCAAATGATAAGGACCACTAGTAAGTAGTCCTTTATAAATATTTTGAGATCTTTATAGAATTAATAAAATTGAGTACCTGACTTCGAATCCCCTGAAGGGGACTATAGTCAGAAGGCTGGGAGTTCGCCCTGAAGGGTGCAGGCGAATCGCTCCGCACTCAAGAGTGGGCTACGCGCGGGGCACCTTTTTGAGAGAATCAGGTACTCAAGATGAATTCAATTTTCTTTTCAAGACATGAGCTACTGACTCTTAATCAGGAAGTTGTATTTTTTAATCCTTCGGAAACTGATATCCTTCCTTGAATAACTTCAAACATGCGTCAACCACATCAGGATCAAGCAGTGTTCCTCTATCTTTTTTGATTTGCTCCAGCGCTTTTTCAATGCCCATCGCCGGGCGGTAGGGACGGTGAGAGGACATGGCTTCCACAATATCCGCCACAGCCAGTATCCTGGCTTCTAACATTATTTAATTACCTTTCAAGCCATGCGGATATCCTGATCAGTTAATCTTCTCATGATGCTGAAAGATCAGTTGTGAAATTTGAGAGGGGAA
>JAUSPC010000089.1 GCA_030655835.1 Pelolinea sp. | reverse complement strand
GAATTTTTGCTCCAATAATTACCTTGGGCTTGCAAATCACCCCAAGCTTCGGGAAGCAGCGAAAACAGCCATCGATAAATATGGCGTTGGGCCGGGAGCGGTACGAACGATCGCCGGTACGATGGATCTTCATAAAGAGCTCGAAAACCGCATTGCTAAGTTCAAAGGAGTTGAATCAGCCATCACTTTTCAATCCGGTTTCGCCGCGAATACCGGTACCATACAAGCATTGGTTGATAAAAATGACGTGATCTTTTCAGATGAACTAAATCATGCTTCCATTATTGACGGATGCCGCCTTTCAGGTGCGAGAATTGTCCGCTACGATCATTGTGATCCCAATCATCTTGAGCAAGTCATCAAAGAAAATGAAGGCACATTTAAAAAAGCGCTGATCATCACAGATGGCGTTTTCAGTATGGATGGGGATATCGCACCTCTTGACCACCTGCAGGAAATTGCCGAGGGGAATGACATTCTTCTGGCAGTTGACGATGCTCATGGTGAAGGTGTGTTAGGGAAAGGCGGACGCGGGATCGTTGATCATTTCAATCTGCACGGAAAAGTAGATATTGAAATTGGCACATTCTCAAAAGCATTTGGCGTTGTGGGTGGGATTGTCGCAGGAAAACCCATTATCGTTGAATGGTTAAAACAACGCGGCCGGCCCTTCTTGTTCTCCTCCGCAATGACCCTTCCTGATGTGGCTGCTTGTATTACAGCAATTGATGTGCTTGAGAATTCCACAGAATATGTGGATACACTTTGGGAAAACGCCAAATATTTCAAGGCTGAAATGAAAAGCAATGGATTTGATATAGGCCACAGCGAAACACCCATCACCCCGATCATGCTTGGGGAAGCACCACTCGCACAACAAATGAGTAAGGACCTATTTGAAAACGGAATTTTTGCTACTCCGATAGGTTTTCCAACTGTTCCAAAAGGCAAAGCACGGATCCGAGTCATGATCTCCGCTGCCCACAGCCGAGAAGACCTGGATCAAGGTTTAGAAAAGTTTATCCAGACTGGCAAGAATCTCGGGATAATCTAAAAAATATCGCCCCATATAAAGGGGCGATATTTTTTATTTCTTATCTTTGAACTCACCCTCAATAATATCTTCAGGAGATGTTGGTCTGCCCTGACCTTTTAGCTCTAAAATGTATCCATTTACAATTTCTTGAGGACATAAGTTGATAAATGTGTCCATTCCAAAGTAAAGGACAACCGCATCATCAATTGGCCCAAATAATAGATCAATCGGGACGATCAAGTAGATGAGGCAAAATACAGGAATTGCCTTTAACCAAATATTAATCCGATCATCCTGAAGCAATTTCATTACCAACCTGATCTTATGGATCACATCCGAAATGAACCCCCCTCCCATATTATGCTGCATGCCTGAATTGTTTTTGTCCATGAAATTAGTCCTTTTTTCTATCCGTTTCAAATAATTTTCGTCTTCGATATCTGATCAAGGGAGCAGCTAATTTTCTTAAATAATGCTTGAAAACTATTTGAGAAAACCAGACCCCTCCATCACGAAAATGCACATTCAACATCTCTGGCCAACAGCGGTCATCAGCTGAAATGGTCTTCGCATCCGCGTGTAAGCGAAAATTCGCCCATAAACGCGGAAGATAGGTGATCCTTGAAATTGACGCTAACCGCACCCAAAGATCATAATCCATCGCGAAGAAAAAATTAGGGTCGAGAGGGCCTACTTGATCCCAGAGAGATTTCCTAAAGAATGATGCCTGCTGGGGAACATGCACATAACCGCGTTTTAATTTCTTTAATGATGTCTGAGCCGCCGGGAATTTTCCGATCACATTGCTTTTCTCGTCGATATAATTTGCATCCCCATATACCAAACCCACATTCGGATTCTTACTTAGATACTGCACCGCTTCTGATACAGCGTTTGGAAGAAGTGTGTCGTCGGAGTTCAACCATGCAATTATTTCTCCTTCTGCTAACGCAAATCCTTTATTGATCGCATCCGTTTGACCACAATCTTTTTTAGTGATCCAGTCAGATATTTTTCCCTCATATCTCTTTATTATTGCAACACTTCCATCTGAAGAAGCCCCATCCATAATGATGTATTGAATGTGTTCATAGTCCTGATTTAGAACGGAAAGAATTGTTTCCTCCAGGTAAGCTGCCTGATTATACGAAGGTGTGACAATCGTAACCAAAGGACATTTTTTCATTTGCTCTCCACAGCAGTTATTGATGCAACGCCATAATAACTGGCGGCGCATTGATTAATCCAAAATTTTCCGTTTTGGTTTAGTTCAGCGATTTCAGAAAAAGAGTCAAGCGCATTAACAATCAGGTCGGTTTTTCCTGAATCAATTTGAGATCGTATATCAGAATCGCGGCTGTCCCACAACGCTGCTCTGTTTGCATACATATTGATTTCTGTGATTCGTTTTTTAATCGTTGATAAAGGATACAGATTCACCACAATTAGTATAAGACCCACCAATCTTAGAATTTGAGATTGAGAAAATAGTTTCTGAAAAAACAAGCCGATTACAACTCCTTCAAGAAATATTCCAAGCACGAGGATTATGTGGGCAAGCATAAGCACTCTCTGTTCTGGATACGCCATCATCCCATAAGCAGTCGGCGCACATACACAGACGATCAATCCGAATACCGTCACCGCATTCAGAATAAAGGCCATCACCAATAGGGACTGTTTATATTGAATTATTGAGAATCTTATGAAACAATACGCGATCAGTATGGATAAGCCGATCAGGACTCCGAATGGGAGCCATAATCCCTTGATCGAAAACTTAATAAAATTGAAAGCGGAGGAAGTTGCGATCGAGATAATAGAAAAAAGATGTGGCGCTTGCTGCAGCGAATCTAATCGCAGCGAATTTCCCGGTGCCATGATCATTATTACCATTGCAGCTGTTGTTCCTGTTAAAACCAGAACGAGATCCAGACTCTCAATTCTTCTAAGTTTAAATTTCGAAAGAATGAGTTTCGAAAACAGAAGCAAACCAAACAACCCAAGCTGTAAGGCGGCATATGATTCAGACAATCCGGCATTGAAACAGGCAAGCAGAAATACCAAAAGCGATCTTAAAACAGAAGAATTTCTATCCTTTTCATTGAAAAAGATGATTGACAACAAAAAAAGGAGGATAGGAAAGGGTAAAAAATAGTGTGTGAGACCAGACCTCCAATAAACGCTTTGGTCAATATTCGGGGATAAATATAGAATAAAAAACAAAATCATTTGAGAGAGTAGAAAGGAGATGTTTTTAGATCCATCGATCGGACCCAATCCTAATATCTTAGTAATTAATCGATATAAAAAATATCCTAAAAAAACAATTACAAATACTGGGATCACACGAATAGCCGCCCGGCCAAACAATTCACTTACTCCAGCGAAAATAAACGCTGAGAATCTGTTTGATGTTGTGGAATAAAAAGTGGTTAACCCATCAATAAAACCGTATTCCTTAATTAAACCAGAAAAACAGTAATCGTCTGCCCAGTAACGTGATGAAAATCCCTGTACAATAAACAATAAATTGGGTATCAAAAAAAATAACGATCCCACCCACAGCACAATTCTAGAGTGGAATGGTTTTCTTATGTTCTTTTCTTGGTTTTCTTTTGTGATCGTCATTTTAGATCTTTATTTACCAGGGTTTAACTGTGTGAGAATTGAATTTCAATCATAGTACCCAAACCATTCATTCGCTTTTATAAGTACTAAGTTCCAGAACATCAATATAGAATCCCGAATCAAATGAACTCTGCTATCCAACCGATTATTTATCATTTCGACTGGGATCTTCGAGATTGATAACGCATGCTTTTGAGCAATTCGCAGGACTTCTACGTCAAAGCCAAATCCATTTATTCTGGTCTTCGAGAAAATACACTTTGCCGATTCTGCGCTAAAACCTTTCAGACCACATTGAGTATCAGTGATGCCATCCGAAATAACCAACTGGACAATTGAGCTGTAAATCCTTCCTGCAGTTTTCCTGATCAGGTGCACATAAACAAGTTTTGATCCTGGATTATTACGATCGCCGATAACGATATCAAAATCATTAAAGATCCTTGTTTGCATTTCCTGTAAAACGTCTAATTTGAAAGGCAGGTCAGCGTCTATGAACACGCACACATTTCCCGAAGATGCGAGCATCCCTCGCCTAACTGAAAATCCTTTCCCGCGATTGTTAGCATTATTTAATAACTTGAGGGAAATTTTTGTGCTGTTGTTTGCGATCATCGTTTCAATGGCTAATTGAGTATGGTCTGTACTTCCGTCATTAATGATAATTATTTCACCATCATTAAAGTTTTCAATAAGATGTTGTCTAATCGCTTCTATCGTAGAACTAATCAGGAGCTCCTCGTTATAAGCAGGAATAATTATTGAAATAGACATATTCAAATTTTCACCAATTAATCCAAATCCTGAAAACAGGTGATTGAAAAGAACTAGTTCTCTGCACGAAGATCATAAATGATGACATCTTCCACTTCTTCTTTTTTCA
>JAUSPC010000077.1 GCA_030655835.1 Pelolinea sp. | reverse complement strand
AGGTATTCAATTTCGTTATTAATTGGATGAAAACCTATAGCTGATTATAACAACCATATTTATCATACATAAATAATTGCATTTGTACTTGACCATTCTTTTCACGAAAGTTACAATTTACTAGATGATAATTTGGAAGTTTTGTTTATTAGACATTTCAAGCTTTTTACACCTTGACACAACAACCAAAATATACACAAGCCACTTGAGAATGATAAATCAAGCGGCTTGTATATTTTTTTCTCCAAGGAGATAGCAACAATGCCAGACTTCATATTGAAAGACCTACTATCAAAAATCGATCCGGAAGTTAAAAAGATCATCGATCTTGAAACAGATCGCCAAAAGAGAAAACTGATTTTAATCCCCAGCGAAAGCAGTTCACCTTTTGCAGTACGAGAAAGTTTAGGTTCAGTACTCCAAAACTTATATGCAGAAGGATATCCACCCGAAGGAACCCGCTTATTCTCAGAAGAAGAAATTCTCGATTTGGAAAACCAGATCATAAACTATCGGCGATATTCAGATCCACGTTACTATAAGGGTGTAGAAAATGCAGACCTGATTGAAGAGCTTGCCCGCCGTCGCTGCGCTGAATTATTCGCAAATGATTTAATTGATGCAGATCATATTTTTGTTAATGTGCAGCCTCTCTCTGGAGCTCCCGCAAACAATGCGGTTTACCAAGCTTTAATTGAACCCGGCGATGTGATCGTCGGGATGAATTTATTTCATGGGGGACATTTAACCCATGGATCGTCGGTGAATCGCTCTGGAAAGCTTTACCAAGTTTTTCATTATAGCGTTGACCCCCAAACCGAGAAAATTAATTATGATGCTGTCGAAGAATTAGTCAACGAAAAGAAACCGAAAATAATAATAGCTGGATACTCATCTTATCCCTGGTCTCCCGACTGGGAGAGATTTTCAGTAATTGCTCATTCCGTGGGCGCATACCTCTTAGCAGATATTTCGCATATTGCCGGCATGATTGCCGCAGAAGCGCTTCCTTCCCCGGTCGGGTTTGCAGATGTGATCACATTCACTACACATAAAACACTTTGCGGCCCGAGAGGTGCTTGTATTCTATCTTTTGACAGTAAAACTTCAACATTGATTGACAAAGCCGTATTCCCGGGTGAACAGGGGGGTCCACACATACATGCTATCGCAGGTATGGCTACAGCGTTCAAGTTAGCAAAAACCGACAAATTCAGAAAACTCCAGCAGCAGATCCTTGTCAACTGTTCTACTTTATCTGCTCAACTCGAAAAACGAGGTATAAAAATCGCTTTTAGAGGTACAAATACCCACTTATTAAATATCGACTGCAAATCAATATCAGGAAACGACGGAACCACCTTATCTGGAGATATGGCTGCTAGAATATTAGATCTAGCGGGATTGGTTGCGAACTCGAATACAATTCCTGGGGATAAATCAGCTCTTAGGCCAACAGGTGTTAGACTTGGCACCCCTTGGATCACCCAAAGAGGACTAGTAGAAGAAGACATGGTTGAAATTGCCAATATCATAGCTGATATTCTTCACGCCACCACACCATATACAATTATGGGCAAAACAAGGAAGACCAACCGGACGAAAATTGATTTTAATGCATTTGAACAGTCAAAAAAGCGGGTCAGGACATTGATAGAGAAAACTGTTGATGGAAAAGACTTAACCGATAGCGTTTATCCCTTCCATCATTATATAGACGACTTTCATAATATCAATCCAGAAGAATGGATCACCTTCGATATAACAGGGGATAATATTCTTTCAACACTTCAGTGGGTATTTACCACTGATCTTGAAAATACATCGAAAAATGAACCAGCCCCCATGTCAATATCCGTTGAAAATAAAATGGTTTCATGCTTTATCCAGAAACAATCAGATAATGAATATAAATTAATGCTTCAAGCCAAGGACGCTGGTTTGACAGCCTCCTGGCTGCAAGATCTTTCGGATGGGTTTATTTTGTTTGATCCTGATCCTGTAAAAACCATTCCTGGCCCGTTCATCTTAAAGAGGTCAACAAATAATGTACAAATTTACAATACCCACAAAGAAGTTTCACCTGATAGAACCAAACCTTTTTATATTGGCATAGATACAGAATCCAAAAATGATTTATCGCCCTTAAATGAATTTGTTTGGGAACACGATCCCATTCCAGAGATAAAACGAACAAAACTTTTTGATGTTCATCAGAATGCCGGCGCAAAAATCATACCGTTTGCTGGGTGGGAAATGCCTGTATGGTATACGTCTGTTGTAAACGAACATAAAGCCACTCGCGAAGCAGCTGGATTATTTGATGTCTCCCACATGGGCGTATTCGAAGCCTCCGGGTGGAATGCCAGCCTCTTTTTAGATTGTGTGTGCGCCAATAATATCGCTGGCTTAAAAACTGGCGAATCCTGTTATACCCACTTTTTAGATCCAGACGCGAACGTAATAGATGACCTATTGGTTTATAGGCATCAACCCGACAAATATTTAATTGTTGTAAATGCGGCTAACACGGAAAAAGATTGGGCATGGCTAAATGCAGTAAAAGATGGTTTAGTTAAGGTCGATAATGATCGTCCATGGGTAAAATGCCCCGGCAGAAAAGTGATCCTTCGAAACCTTCATGACGAAAAAGAAGGATCGGGCCGACGAGTTGACATCGCCCTTCAAGGTCCGCTTTCACAAGAAATTTTATTGAAAATTGGGATTAACCAGCAAGATACACAAAAGATATCAAACCTTTCAAGAACCGACTTATGCCACGTGCAATGGGGAGAACAAGATCTAATTGTTTCCCGGACCGGGTACACGGGCGAAAAAATGGCTTTTGAGATCTTCATTCACCCTGATAAAACAACTGAATTATGGGAAAAGTTAATCGAAATTGGAACACCCCTTGGTCTAATGCCATGTGGGCTCGGAGCTCGTGATTCGCTTAGAACTGAGGCAGGTTTGCCATTATACGGCCACGAGATGGGTGGGAAACTCAATTTGGGTGTCGCTGAAGCAGGTTTTGGTTCATTTGTTAAATTGCACAAACCCTGGTTTATCGGCAGATCTTCTTATATTGAAAACGAAAATAAACGCAGCAGCGAAGTGATCAGATTTTGTTTTGAAGAAAAACATACTCGAATCGCTCAGTTAGGTGATCTTGTATTCAATGATAAAGGCAAAAATATTGGCTTTGTAACTAGCTGTGCCATTGATAAGGATGAATTTCTAACTGGTTTAGCATTCATTGAAAAAAAATACAGCGTTTTTGAAACACCTGTTTTTATCTTTCAGAAAACAGAAAACTTGAAAAATATTGACTTTTCAAATATAGGAAAAGGCGAAAAGATAACTTTGCCGTCAAAAGCAATTGTTGTTAAAAGATTTCCTCGGTTGTAAGTTTCGGATAATAAAAATAAATATTAAATATTGGAGGATACTAAATGCAAACACTTTGGGATTATCGATATGCACACCGCACTCAAAAAATGAAGGGGTCGGCAATCAGAGAAATGCTGGCATTTTCTGAAATAAAAGATGTCATATCATTTGCGGGGGGAATGCCCGCTCCTGAGATATTTCCAATAGAAAAATTTCGTGAAGCGTGTGATAAGGTTTTACGGGAAAATGGAGCAGAATGCCTGCAATATGGTTCAACGGACGGCTATTTACCACTTCGCGAAATGATCGCCCGCCATGCATGCCGCTATGGAATAAATGTTACAGCAGAAAATATTTTACCGACTTCAGGGTCTCAACAAGCTCTAGACCTAATTGGACGAATTTTTATAAATCGCGGTGATAGCATATTAGTTGAGTCTCCCACCTATTTAGGTGCGCTTCAAGCATGGAATACATACGGCGCTGAATTTATTCCTGTTCCTTTTGATCAGGATGGAATGAGAACTGATAAATTGGAAGAACGATTGAGGGCAGGAATTAAATTTATCTACGTATTACCTAATTTTCAAAATCCAACTGGTGTTACCTTATCATATGAGAGGAGACTTCAACTAATTGAATTGGCAGAAAAATATGGTGTACCCATTATTGAAGATGATCCTTACGGTCAATTACGCTATGAAGGCGAACATCTGCCTGCCGTCGAGGTACTTGATAGTCAAACGCGAAGCCAGGAAAGTTGTTATTCAGGTAATGTAATCTATCTGAGCACTTTTTCAAAAACCTTGGCACCCGGTATTCGGTTGGCTTGGGTGATCGCTCCGCCTGAGATCATTCAGAAATTGATTCTCGCAAAACAGGGTGCTGATTTGCACACATCCACTTTTAACCAGATCACAGCCTTTGAAGTAGCAAATGGGGGATTTCTCAATGAACACGTTAAAATCATCAGGAAGGTTTATCGCGAAAGACGGGATGTCATGTTAGACTCGCTCGCGGAATATATGCCGGAGGGTATAGAGTGGACCCATCCAAAGGGAGGCTTATTTTTATGGGTGACTTTTCCAAAAAATATCAACACGAAAGATTTCTTTAATAAAGCCCTTGATAAGCAAGTTGCTTTTGTGCCAGGAGCACCATTTTTCGCTGAAGGCGGCGGAGAAAACACGATGCGTTTAAACTTTTCTAACGCGAAACCAGAAATGATCAGCGCAGGAATCGGGCGACTTTCCGAAGTAATTAAGAATCATTTGCTTACGAGAAATTCTTAAACTAAAGGATTGGGCTGTTCTTCCATAAGTTAAACTTAGAAAGAATAGATCCACCGATAAATTCACGCAAGATCGAATTATCGGGTATCAATTTTTCATCAACTGGTAAGAACCATTCGATGAAAGCCAATAATCTTTTCGCCTCCAGGAATTCCTCTGTCCCATGTGGAATTTGTCTAAGTAATGGTTCGGCATAAGATTTCAATGCCGCTAATTCATATACAAGAGCTGAATTAAAAATCTCATCCGCATTTTCTTGATGCGGGAAGATGTATTCTCGTTCGCCTCTACGGACGGATTCCCACATTTGAATCGTTTTCTGCGCGGAATACCCACGCGTCTGAGTATCCCGTATAATTCGCCTCAACAATCTAGTATCAGTTGTAGAAATTCGGTTATAGTGGTCCAGGTTTAGTTGGGTTAGGCACGATACATACACGAGGAATTTATTCGATCGGTTTATTTCCGATAATAATCTTGGATTCAAACCATGTATACCTTCAATCAAAATGATCTGGTTTTTTCCTAATCTTACAATATCGCCATTTTCTCTGGTACCAGTTGTGAAATTATAACGAGGAAGTTTTACTTCATTTCCAGCAAGCAAACGTTTTAGATGATCCTCCATCAATATGGAATCAATCGCCTCAAAAGCCTCAAAATTAAAATTTCCGTTCTCATCAAGCGGGGTTTTTTCGCGGTCAATAAAATAATTATCCATTTCTAACGCGAAAGGTGATATTCCATGGGTTAATAACTGAATAGCCAAACGCTTTGAAAAAGTTGTCTTACCTGATGATGTAGGTCCAGCGATTAGAACAATTCTTAATTCTTCGATTTTTGACTTAATAAGTGATGCAATTTGTGATATTTGTTGTTCATGAAGTGCTTCAGAAACCAAGATCACTTCCCTGATAGATTGATTATTAATAGAATCATTAAGAGAAGCAACGCTATCAATATCGAGACTTTCTAACCAAGATCCATACTGTTTGAAAATATCCAACAGTTTACTGTATTTTGGCATTGGCAGTAATTTTTTGGGGGTTTTGCGTCTCGGGTATTGTAAAATGAACCCTTCACCGCTTTCAATTAATTTGAATAAATTTAAGTATCCAGTAGATGGAACCATATACCCATGATGGTAATCCCTGTGTTCGTTCAAACAATACAAAACCAAAAATGGTTTTTTTCTATATTTTAATAGTTGAAGTTTATCTGTATAAGATTTTTCTGTAAAATATTTGATAGCTGCTTCCAAAGATACTTTTTCTTTATTTATTGGGAGATTTTGAGACACTAATTCTTTCATGTGTGATTCTAAAGAGGAAATTTCTGTTTTTATTAATGGCGCTCTACCAGTAACCTTGCAATAGTAACCACCATTTGGAACAGAATGATCTATTTCTAAAAATGCATTGGGAAATAATTCGTGGAATGCAGTTTCTATCAAGAAAGTTAATGATCGTCGATAGATCTTTGAACCATCTGAAGTTGTCATATTGACTGGATTGATGTTGCAATCTTGATAGACTTTAAATGAAAGTTCTCGTAGATTTCCATCCACAACAGCACCTACGATCGGTGCATTATTCCACTCATTCAACAATGTAAAAATTTCCCCAATTGTAGATCCGCGTAAACTAGAAATTAATCTGCCATCTGGGAGAATAATTTCAATGTCTTTACGCTGTTGTGAAATAAATCTAGGTCCTTTATTAGTTTTCATTTTGGAAGGAAATTTTACCATGATGAAACTCTAGTAAAATAAGTGAGGTTTTTAGAAATCTATTTATAAGATGCAAAATAATATCTGGCGTTTGATCATCACTTCTCCTGCCTCAGGCCCACGGAATATGGCGCTAGATGAAGCCATTTTGGAAAATGTAATGCAAAATCATGCTCCTCCCACTTTGCGGTTGTATAGTTGGTATCCTGCTTCTCTCTCAATCGGGCATGCCCAACCCATATCTGAGGTAAACATTGATTATTTAAAGATAAACGGGTGGGATATTGTCAGGAGACCTACAGGTGGACGAGCTATTTTGCATACAGATGAGTTAACTTATTCAGTATGTGCTCCGCTTGATGGCACCCAGGTTCGTGGAGGAGTGATCGAATCATATCGTCAAATATCACAATGTCTGTTGCGAGCGCTTGAATTATCTGGAATTGAAGCAGATGCCAAACCAAAAGTAGAACAAGACAGAGCTTTATCGAAGGATCCAGTTTGCTTTCAATACCCATCTGATTATGAGATCACTTTTCATGGTAAAAAAATTATCGGCAGCGCACAAGCCCGGAAAACAAATGGACTTTTACAACATGGCTCAATTCCCCTGTTCGGAGACATAACCAGAATAATCTCGGCTCTAAATTTTGATACTGAGGAAAACAGGATCAAAGCAAAAAATAGATTGTCTGACAGAGCGACAACCTTACAAGCTGCTCATGGCGATCGAATTTCATGGAAACTATTGGCGAATTCCATTGTGG
>JAUSPC010000040.1 GCA_030655835.1 Pelolinea sp. | reverse complement strand
GAGGGTATCCAGCGGATAATGCGTCAACTGCTCTCTGATGGTTTGTGCTTCCTTATGGCAGGAGAAAGCGGCATGCTGTTTTGCTTAGCGCAGCGCTTCGAACTTTTCAACCAGAACGCCTTCCGTTGTCCTAAGTTCCTGCAGTCTGCCCTGCGAAAAGCGGGTGTTGACCTGCTCGAACTTCGCCTCAACGCGCGCGATCTCCTCATCTTTTTTACTGAGGTCCTTTTTAATTCCCTGCTCTCGAGCGCCAACGATCATCCCGTCTTCCAAAGTTGCGTTTTTCAATACGCCCATGATCTTGCCTTGAATGGAATCGATCACCCCTTTGCCGGACAAATACTCCAGCAGGATCTGCTTTCCGATCCCACAGTCATCCTCATCTGAAAGCTCCACTTCCGCCGCGCGCACCACCAGCAGTTTGGACATATCCTGCGGAAATTCGGAATGGGAGATATCCCAATAATCCTCAAGTTTCTTGGCGCTCTTGGGTTTGATCTGGATCGCGGTGTCTTCCAATCCGGATACCGTCACGCCCCCCTCCCCATGGATGTCCCGCATTGGCCACATCTTGGTGCGCTTGAAAAGTGAGCGGATGATGAATTCGACCAGCAGGGTTTTTCCTTTCTCATTATGCCCGTAGATCAAATTGATCTTGCCCAGCGGATGGTCGAACTGCTTCACAGGTCCCAGATCGCGTACCGTAATTTTGTCAATGGATATCGTCATGGCTAATTCCCGTAGATCACATCTAAAGCGGACAGCAGGATCTGCTCCCGCTCCGGCTCTCCATCTCCGCTTCTCAATTCCAGCGCGCCGATCGCGTCCTGAATGACAACCGCGATGGTGTTCTTCTCCACATCATCCGAACTTTTCAATCCGTAAAAGTCAATGCCCTCATCCTTATGGAACTGATAACCCTTGAACCCCTGCGAGACTGCCTCTTTCACCAGCTGCGGGTTGGCGCAGTAGCCCTCCACTTTCAGCCGCAGAATAATTTTTTCATGTGCTCCCTCAGGGATGCCCCAGCTGGTTTTCTTCGCCTCGATCTGCGTTGACAGATAAGCCGCTTCATCCGGCATCGGATACAGCACCATGCGTTCATCTAAATAAATGACATCTGTTTCAATGGGAATTCTCTGGAAATGGCGGTTGTTCGTGTTTAATACCACAAAACTGCGCAGACCGGTTTCGGTGATGTTCAGCCCGCACGGCGAGCCGGGGATGACCACGCTGCCCGAATCATACGCCTTATGGATATGGCCAAGCACCGCCGCCGCGGGTTCATTTATATCCATGTCTCCCCGCGTCAGGGGCATATACACGCCCTGCTCATACGGATTTGCTTCCCGCGCCCCGCCCAGCCAGTCCCCATGCGAGACCAGCACCCACGCCTTTGGCCGTAATCCGCCCTTCTCCGCTGAGATGATCTCTCCCAGCGTCTTCCTGGGGTCATACGGCACCAGCAGCAGGTCTATCCCATAATCCGTTTCTTTTAATAGCGTCGGCTGGTCGTAAATGCGCACGTTATCGCATTTCAGGGAGCCGCTCTTCAGCCCCGCATCATGGTTCCCATTGATGATCAGGATTTCAAGACCAGCGAATGCTTTCTTGTTGACCAACCTCTCAAAATCAGCGTATTCCTGCGCTTCCTTATCGAACAGGTCCCCCGCGATGATCAGCGTGCTAATTTCCTCCTCCAGCATCCTTTTAAGGATCGATTCCAGCGCGTGGAACCGTTCCGGGTGTGTGGCTTGCGATGTCAGATGCAGGTCGGCGCTAAATGCGATCTTCACTTTCCCCTCCAGTTCTGTTAAATTAGTTAATTGACGACTTGATTATAGAATAATTATCATTTCTTGATGAAGTATTTAATCCTTGTTTTATGTTTCTAACGTATATAATTGAGAAATGAAAACATGTTTTTGATTTTAAATTATTTTTATACATAAAAATAATGGGAGAATTTAGGAGGGTAAGTTGAAAAGCAATGATTTATTTGATGAAATTGGATATTGGTCCGAATTAAAATTAGATATTATTCGAAAATACGCAACTGCCTATTCAAATATTTTAGCATCAAGATTCCATCATATTTATATTGATGCATTTGCAGGGGCTGGTATGCATATTTCTAGAAATACAGGGGACTTTGTCCTCGGAAGTCCCCTCAATGCATTGTTCGTAAAACCTCCTTTTAAAGAAATTCATTTGATAGATTTAGATGGAGAAAAAACTCAATCATTAAAAGAGTTAACAAAAGATGATCTTCGTGTTCATATATATTCGGGTGATAGTAATGAAATTCTATTTCAAGAAGTTTTCAATCATGTAAAGTACGAAGATTACAAAAGAGGTTTATGTTTATTAGATCCATACGGGCTACATTTGGATTGGTCAGTAATCGAAAAGGCTGGAAAAATGAAAACAATCGATATGTTCTTAAATTTTCCAGTGATGGATATGAATCGGAATGCGTTATGGAGAAATCCTGAAGCAAATCCAACCGGGTCTGAAAGAATGACAATTTTCTGGGGGGATGAAAGTTGGAAAGATACAGCATATGAATCAGAACCTACTCTTTTTGGCGACCGGAAAAAGAAAACGACTAATGAAGTAATTGTGGCGGCGTTTTGTGAGAGATTAAAACAAAAAGCTGAATTTAAATATGTAGCAGAACCTTTACCAATGAAAAATTCCCGTGGGGCTATAGTATATTATTTATTTTTCGCCTCACAACAACCCGTCGCTCAAAATATAATATCAAGTATATTTAATAGTTACAGATAAAAGAGGATTTATGGCTGCTTCAACAATAGAATGGACAGATTCAACGTGGAATCCAGTAACAGGTTGTACAAAAATCAGTTCTGGTTGTAAGAATTGTTATGCGGAACGTATGTCAAAACGGTTACAGGCTATGGGACAGCTAAATTATTCAAACGGATTTGAACTTACTTTGCATGAAAACATGGTTGAAAAACCACTTGAGTGGAAGAAACCTAAATTAATTTTTGTGAATTCTATGAGCGATTTATTTCATGAAGATGTCCCCGACTTTTTTATATACATGGTTTTTGAAGTGATGCAAAAGGCAAATTGGCACCAATTTCAAGTGCTTACAAAACGTTCTGAACGATTAGAAAAATTATCAAAAATGATTTCTTGGCCTGATAATGTTTGGATGGGTGTTAGTGTCGAAAATTCTGATTATCAATATAGAATCAACCATCTTAGAAAAACAAATGCAAAAATAAAATTTTTGTCGCTTGAACCACTTATCGGACCTATTAATGATATGAATCTAAAACATATCGATTGGGTCATCGTCGGAGGAGAATCTGGGCCAAAATCTAGAGAAATAAAAAGGGAATGGGTTATCGATATTAAAAATCAATGTGAATTATCAAATGTTCCATTTTTCTTCAAGCAATGGGGTGGTACTAATAAAAAGAAGACAGGGCGATTGCTCGTTGGACAAACATGGGACGCGTATCCTCTTGACTTATCTGTTGCATTAGCTTGAGTCTTTAATTCACGAATTTTTCGATCGAAAACCATATCATTAAATTCTTATATTTTATTAAGGTTAGAAGTATTAATTTTCTACCTTATGCAAACAAAGGCTATCTCTATCTTTCCCTCAGCTGTGCTTTATATTTCCAATAGAGCAGGAAAAGAACGC
>JAUSPC010000039.1 GCA_030655835.1 Pelolinea sp. | reverse complement strand
TTGGAGTTTTATCAATCCAATAAAAAATGGACACTGATCGGGAGCGGCATTCTGGCTGCTGTAGTTATTGCGGTTGTCATGCTGTTTTCACGGGGAAGCAGCGCTTCCGAAGGCACACAGGTAGTATATGTGGATGTCACCAGCGGAGCGATCACCGAAAGTATCGATGTGGTTGGCTCGCTGGAAGCAGTACCATCTGTAACGCTTTCCTGGGAATCAATCGGGATTGTCAGCTCATTTGACCTTAAGGTTGGTGATAAGGTAGAAAAGGATCAAATTCTGATGACCCTGGAAGACAGCTCGCTGGCTTCCTCTATACTTCAGGCGCAGACGGACCTGCTGGATGCCCAAGCAGTGCTTGAAAACATCGTTGTTGCCAATATGGATCTGCACTTAGCTGCGCAGGTTCTGGCAGACGCGGAATATGCGCTGATCGATTACAAAGCGGATCGTGATTACTACAACTCCAAGGGCGCTTCATGGGACACGGTCGAAAAAGCCCGCGAAGAGTATTACGCGATGGAACAGATCGTCTGGGTAAAAGAATCTGCTTATGACGCACTTTCTCACCTGGACGCGGACGACCCTGAACGATTGGCAGCGTATGAAGAGAGGAAAGCGGCCATCGAAGAATCAGATAAATATCATCATTACTTGAGCAATATATTGGGTACATATTATGACCATGCGGTGGAAACTGATTTCATTCAATATGATCAGGCACTGGCAGATGTGGAAGAAGCTCGCATTGCTTATAACCGCTATCTTGACCAAACGGAAGAGATCGCTGCTGCGGAAGCCAATGTGCAGGCGCTGCAGAACATTATCAATCAATCCAAGATCATCGCTCCGTTTGCGGGAACAGTTACTGAAGTCAATGCTGTGAGCGGTGAACTTGCGTCCAGCGGAAAAAAAGCTGTTCGTATTGATAATCTTGATAACCTGATGGTGGATATCTATGTCTCAGAAGTAGATATCAACAAAGTTGAGACTGGCCAACCGGTCATCCTCACCTTCGACGCTTTAACTAACCAAAAATACACTGGATTTGTGGATTCAATCTCCTCGGCTGGATCAGATGAGAGCGGTGTGGTTGAATTCCGTGTGAGCGTGAAGTTGGAAGACGCGGATGGAGCGGTCAAGCCGGGTTTCACTTCCGTGGTGAGTATTATTACCAGTCAGGTAGAGAACGCGCTCCTTGTCCCAACCCAGGCTATCCTCAGCCAGAAAGGTGTTTCTGTTGTTATGCGCGTCAATGCGGATGGCAGCACTACCGCGGTGCCGGTGGAATTGGGGGCAACTTCAGACGTCCACATGCAAGTGATCAGCGGTGATCTTGCTGTTGGCGATAAACTGGCAGTTACCTTGACGACGTCAACAAACGAAATTGTGTTTGATGGTAGCCTCATGCGCGACATGAACAAGGTGACCGGCAGTGGTCCTGGTAGCGGACAGAAACCCGAATAGAAGGATATGTAAAAAAATGACAAAGAAAAATAACGTAGTTGAAGCAGTTGACCTTTTCAAGACTTACCAGATGGGTGCGGTCGATGTGCATGCCCTGCGGGGACTCTCTATGACGATCAAAAAAGGAGAAGTCGTCGCGATCATGGGCCCATCCGGGTCCGGCAAATCAACGCTGATGAATGTGCTGGGCTGTCTGGACAAACCTACGAGTGGAAAATATTTTCTCAATGGAGAAAATGTACAAGAACTGGAAGGGGACCAGTTGGCAGATATCCGCAACCGGCAGGTAGGATTTGTTTTTCAATCCTATAACTTGCTGTCACGCTCGACTGCATTATCAAATGTGATGATGCCCTTACGCTACCTGCGGAATAATGGACACCTGGATCTTGAAAAGAAGGCGAAAGAATTACTCGTACGTGTAGGATTGGAAGACCGCATAACACATAAACCTTACGAGCTGTCTGGTGGACAGCAGCAGCGGGTAGCAATTGCCCGCGCGTTGGTGAATGACCCCGCGATCGTGCTGGCGGATGAACCCACCGGCAACCTGGATTCAAAAACAGGAGATGAGATCATGGATCTCCTTCTGGGTTTGAACAAAGAAAAAGGCGTAACCCTGATCATTGTGACCCACGATCCAGAAGTAGCTGCTTTGACGCAGCGGACTGTGCATTTGTTTGATGGAAGGGTAAAAAATGAATAATAGCTGGAGATTTTTAAAGGAAGCGTTGGAAAGTCTCAACGCGAATAAATTGCGGACCGGATTGACCATGCTCGGCATTGTCATTGGCGTCGCGGCGGTCATCTCAATGATGGCGATCGGAAAAGGCGCGGAATCATCGATCACAAGTTCGATCGAAACAATGGGTTCTAACCTTTTGTTTGTAAAGGTTAATAATGATGCGACAAACCCAGATCCGCTGACGTTAGCGGACGCGGAAGCGATCGTTGAGTCAGGCGGTGCGCCCAGCGTACTGGCGGTTGCTCCGACAGTATCAACGAATAAAGAAATTTCGTTTGGCGGAAACAGTCTATCTGTATCCATCACTGGTCTAACCCCGGATTATTCTTCCGTACGTAATGAAGAGGTATCAGTCGGCAGGTTCATTTCACAGGAGGATATAGATAACCACGCAACAGTAGCAGTGATCGGTGTGGATATTGTGACTGAGTTTTTCGCCTCATCCACGGATGCTTTGGGAAACAAGTTGCGGATTGGCAACAATCTATATCAGGTGGTAGGCGTACTCGAGTCCAAAGGCGGCACTGCTTTTGGTTCATCAGACAATCAGGTATATGTGCCAATCACAACCGCGCAGTCGCGGCTGGTTACCCGATCAAGTGCATATGCGGAAGTTGATCTGATCTCTGTTGGAGCGGTTAGTTCTGAGGTAATGAGTGATGCTATGAATGAGATCACGAACCTCCTGCACTCTCGGCATGGGATCATTGGTGATGAAGAGAATGATTTTGATGTTTTCTCACAGGAGACATTTACTGAAGCAGCCGAATCCATCACTGGCGTGATGACTGTGTTTCTAGGCGGCATCGCTGCTATATCCCTGCTTGTTGGCGGGATCGGCATTATGAACATTATGCTGGTGTCGGTTATTGAACGTACCAAAGAGATCGGTCTGCGTAAAGCAGTCGGTGCGCGCAACCGGGATATCATGCTTCAGTTCATGGTCGAATCGCTTATTATCGGGTTGGTCGGGGGCCTTGTTGGTGTCCTGATCGGGTGGGGGATTTCTTCAGCCATCAGTAATATTGCATTGATAGGCGGTACCGTTATGAATGCGAAAATGAGCCTGGATTCCGTCTTGATGGCAGTGATCTTCTCTGTATCGGTGGGGCTGGTTTTTGGGATTTACCCTGCAAGCCGGGCATCAAAATTAGAACCAGTGGAAGCTCTGCGGACGGAATAAGTGAAATAGATGAGAAATAAAATGGATATGAAAAAGATTAAAAAAGATTTGATTGTTTTTTATCAGGCGAAGAAACGCCTGGTATGGATTGGCAGCGGTGTCTTGCTGACCTTGATCGCTGCGCTGGTGATTTTTTTACCACAGGGAAATACCCCCGCTGAAGACATGCAGTATGTACAGGTCATCCGTGGTTCGATCACCGAAAGTATTGGCGAAGTAGGATATGTCGAAGCGCAGCCATCGGCAGTTATCATGTGGCAGTCTGGTGGAATTGTCGGGAAATATGATCTGAAAATTGGCGATCAGGTGAAGAAAGGTGATGTCCTGATGGAGCTTGAGCTCAGCTCTTGGTCTAACGAATCCCTGCAGGCACAGTCAGATTTACTGGACGCGCAGGTTGTATACGAAAATCTGGTTACCTCGGATTCTGATTTCCAAACTGCTTTGCAAACTTTAGCAACAGCGGAGTGGAGCTTGAGAGATAAGCAAGAAGATCGGGATGCCTGGAATTATGGCGGATCTTCATTTGAGCGCATATATGCGGTTCGGGCGAATTATCTAACAGCAGTCCAACAGATGTGGGTGTTGGAAGAGGAATATGAAGCGCTGAGGAAAACATTGGAAGAAGATGACCCGATGTTAATCGAAGCGAAAGAAGCGCTTCAGGCGACTGATCTGGAACGTGACAGTTATTTACGGGCACTTAATCAGATCCTTGGGCATTCTTATGATCTGGATGTGGAAACGGACTTCAATGAATATGACCAGGCCAAAGCGGCAGTCGATGAGGCCCGGGCAGGGTATAACCGAATACTGGATAACAGCCAGGAAATTGCAGCAGCGAAAGCCAATGTGCAGGCGTTCCAAAATACGGTGGATATGGCGAAAGTGATCGCGCCCTTTGACGGGACAATAACTGAGATCAGTACTATGCCTGGCGAATTGATCGAAAGTGGTGTGCAGTCGGTACAGCTGGACGACCTCGACAACCTGGTTGTAAATGTGGATGTTTCGGAAATTGACATCAGCAAAGTTGAGAATGGTCAACATGTTGTGGTCACCTTTGACGCACTGCCATACAAAAAGTATACCGGTGTTGTCACCGCTATTTCAGCCGCGGGAGCAGATACAAGCGGCACAGTTGAATTTAAAGTTACGGTAACGATCGAAGATGCGGATGCATCAGTTAAACCCGGATTCACGGCTCTGGTCAGCATCATCACCAGCCAGGCTGAGGATGTCCTGCTAATTCCGAACCAGGCACTTAGAACTATAAATAACAATAATTCAGTGTTGTTAGTTGGAGAGGACGACAATCCTATGCCGGTAAGGGTGGAAGTGGGTGCCAGATCAGAAGTGTTTACTGAGATCATCAGTGGGGAAATTGCGGAGGGCGACCAATTGATCGTAATTACTACTTCAAGTGCAAGTGTGTTTGGTAGTGGGCCTGGAGCGATGGGTGGTTTACGCCAGATCACAGGCGGTGGCGGTGGCGGCGGACAGCCGCCAGATCAACAATAATAATTAGACTACAAAAAGAAAAGGATAAGAAAATGAATAAGACAGTAAAAACAATTGCTTGGATATGTCTCGTGCTTGGTTTGTTAGGCATGGCAGTAGACGTGGGCGTGTATGTGAAAGGGCGATCATTGGTCGCGCAACATCAGGAAGCCTTCGAAGTTGGAGAAATGCCTGCTTTCCGAAGCCGTTTCACTGATGTAGATGGCGATATAGATGATGATTGGGATAAGGGTTCAGTTGATCGAAGTGATTGGTTCGCGGATGGTGGAATGATGAGTGGTCGGAAAGGTATTGATACCTTCTCTAACAGCCATGGATATCTTCCTGGTATGCGAGATGGAGGTTTTGGAAGTGTTGGGTTTGCCTTACCCTTCCTGTTCCTCGTGAGTGGACCTGTGCTGGCTATCGTTGGCACGGTCATTCTGATCGTCAACCGAGAACCTAAAATAGAAGATAGCAGTGTAAAAAAAGAAAAAAGCAAGAAGAAATAACATAAGTACAGCAAGATCAAGAGCCCGCGAAAGCGGGCTCTTGATCATTAATTCATAGAATTTAATCAGAGATACTGATCAAAAAAACTGAATAAGTTCAGATACATGTGAGATGATAGTTCTGGACAAAAAGGAGCAACCCCGATGCATACAAGATACCACTTACCAAAAGAATTCTATCACCTTGTCAAACATAAACCCGCACTTTATAAATAGCTGAACATAATCAGTCTGGCGGCTTTTGGATATATTTTGTGAAGTTGTTTAGAACCTAATGGTGCTCAAGGATTCACTTTGGTTTACTTTCTCGGTGTTTAATTGTCTTCCACTAAGCGACAATATTAACCGGATGTATTTTTGATACCCAAAGTGTATAGTATCTCCTGGACACCGCACAAATGAGGGTGTTGAAAAAGTCACATTAATGAGCAAATGTAACATTTTTTTATGTAAAAACCACTATATACGGCAGCAAAACGAGGTTTTTCTCTTCATTAAACTTGTTTTTCAACAATCTCCAAATGAGAGTGTTGAAAAAATAAGCAAAAGATGAAATCAAACCATCCATAGCGAGGTTTTTTAGGGTTATTGACGTTATTTCGGTCTATTCTGTATGCTTATCTCACTATCCAAATCCTTTTCTCATGTCCTTTTTAGCTCTATTTCAACATCCAGCAAATTGGCTCATTGCCAAATCAATTTGATTTAGTTATAATAATCATCTGCGGGCGGTTAGCTCAGTTGGTTAGAGCGTTGCGTTGACATCGCAAAGGTCGTAGGTTCGAGCCCTATACCGCCCACTCATTATAAACAACTGCGACCAGGAAGAGTAAGCGGTACACTTGCTGACAGGAATGAGGACAAAATATTGAGAGTTCCTCTCAGAAAAGCCCGACGAAAACCACCTGGGAGTTTTGACCTGAACAAGAAGCATATTCTTAACTAAGGAAAACGGATGATCCCGTTAGCGATCACACAGAGATAGCTGATATTCAAAGCTAAACTGGGTGGAACCGCGTGAGACTAACTCCCGCCCCAGATTGGGGCGGTTTTTGTTTAAATTATTATTTGATTAGAAAAGTTAGGAGAAAAAAGATGGCAGAAAAGATTATGGAAAAATATGTGGGATCACAACTTTACAAACTACGCCATTCAACGGCGCACGTAATGGCTCAAGCGGTTCTGGAAAAATTTCCGGATGCGAAGATCGCCATAGGACCCGCGATCGAAGACGGGTTTTACTATGACTTTGATCTTCCCCGTCCATTGACACCAGATGACCTAAATGATGTTACCGCACGCATGCGTGAGATCATCAAAGGAGATTTTCCTTTTGTCCAGGAAGTTGTGGATGCAAAGAAAGCAAGAGAATTATTCAGCGACCAACCTTACAAAATTGAACTGATCAATGACCTGGAATCTGGGGCTCAGGACGAGCATGGAATGGCCATCAGCGAGAAGCAGGAATTAAGTATTTACAAGCACGATAACTTTATTGACCTCTGCCGGGGTCCACATGTGGAGCGAACGGGAGAAATTAATCCAAAAGCGTTCAAATTATTGAATGTCGCGGGGGCGTATTGGCGCGGGACTGAGGAAAACCCGATGCTGCAGCGTATTTACGGCACTGTTTGGGAAAAACCCGAAGAATTAAAAGCATACACCACCCTGCTAGTTGAAGCCAAGAAACGAGATCACCGAAAACTTGGAAAAGAGCTGGACTTGTTCAGCAGCGTAGATGAGGTTGGTGCCGGATTAATCCTGTGGCACCCTAAAGGCGCAAAGATCCGCAAGATCATGGATAACTTCTGGAGTGACGAGCATGAAAAAGCCGATTATGATTTTGTGTATACACCGCATATCGGAAAAGCGCAGCTCTGGGAAACGAGCGGACACCTTGGGTTTTATAAAGAAAATATGTATTCACCCATTGATATTGATGGGCAGCAGTATTTTCTAAAACCAATGAACTGCCCCTTCCATGTACACATTTACAAAAGCCAGATGCGCTCCTACCGCGACCTGCCTTTGCGGTTCGCAGAAATGGGTACCGTTTACCGGTATGAACGCTCAGGCGTTCTACACGGACTACTGCGGGTGCGCGGTTTTACGCAGGACGACGCACATCATTTTTGCACACCTGAGCAGATGCCGGACGAGATCGATTTTGTACTGAATTTTTGTTTGCATATCCTGCGATCTTTCGGGTTTACGGATTTCAAAGCTTATTTAGGGACACAACCCGAAAAATCAGTCGGAGAAGAATCACGCTGGCTGGCAGCTGAAGCGGCGCTCAAAGGTTCCTTAGACCGCTCCGAACTCGAATATGAAATTGATGAAGGCGGCGGTGCATTCTACGGCCCAAAGATCGATTTAAAGGTAAAGGATGCGATCGGACGGGAATGGCAGTTGTCCACCAACCAGGTTGACTTCAATCTGCCTGACCGCTTTGATATGACATACATTGCTGAGGACGGCCAGCAGCACCGACCGTACATGGTACATCGCGCATTAATGGGCAGCATGGAACGATTCTTTGGCATTCTTATCGAACATTATGGCGGCGCATTCCCTGTTTGGTTGGCTCCCATTCAAGCCATGGCGATCCCGATCGCTGACCGCCACATGGACTATGCACAGTCAGTCGTAGATAAATTGAAAAAAGCCGGAATCAGAGCAAAACTGGACAGCCGCAGCGAACGAATGAACGCAAAGATACGCGACGCTCAGAAGCAGAAAATACCTTATATGCTGATTATTGGTGATGAGGAAATGGAATCTGGCCAGGTTGCACTGCGCCTCCGCTCAGGCGAGAACCCCGGACCAATGCCGCAGGAAGATTTCTTATCCAAAGCTAAACAGGATATCGCTGAAAAAGCATAATTGAAATTCATGATATGCAGGTTTGTAATTTTTCTTTGTAAACCTGCATAATCCGAATTACAAGGCGCACAATTATATGGTAATATCAAAATTAAACTATTAAAAGGAGTAGAATATCAGTACATCATCAGACGTAAGGGCAAATCAGTTTATCAGGGCGGAAAAAGTTCGCCTAATTGACGACACCGGTGAGAATCGGGGAGTTGTATCTCTTGCTGAAGCAAGAAATATCGCACGCGAAGCCGGATTAGACCTGGTTGAAATCGCCTCAACCTCAAACCCACCAGTATGCAAAGTTCTTGATCTTGGAAAATATATTTTTGAGAAGAATAAAAAAGAACGCCAAGCCAAGAAATCCCAAACCAAGATCGAAATTAAAGAAATTCGTCTGCGCCCAAAAACCAATGAGCATCACCGCGGGTTCAAGGTTCGAGACGCACATGGTTGGTTGGAAAAAGGGATGAAGGTAAAAGTCACCATTCGTTTTCGCGGACGTGAGGTTACATATCCTGAACTCGCTTTGGAAGACTTGAGGGAGATCGCTGAAGAATTGAAAGACGTAGCCATTGTTGAAACAGCTCCAACGATGGAAGGCCGTTCAATGACCCTGGTTCTTGCTCCAACAAAAGAGAAGGAAAAAGTAAAGAAAGCTGCACCCGCAAAGAAAGCTGCACCCGCAAAGAAAACTGCACCCGCGAAGAAAAAGGCTGAGACCGAAGAAAAAGCTGAAAATACTGAACAAGCTGATAGCTAAGTAGTTATTGCTATTCAATTTTCTTCCAAATTTTCATCCTTCTAAGAATTTTCTGGTATAATCTTCTTTCGCCTAACTGGCGTTATTTTTATTATTTGATGTAAGGAGAAAAGCTGTGCCGAATAAGCTGAAATCAAGAAAAAATAAACTAAAGACACATAAAGCGACTTCAAAGCGCTTTCGTGTAACCGGTTCAGGGAAACTCGTCCGCTCAAAAGGCGGAAAAGGACATCTGCGCCGCAATCGATCCAAGCGTGCAAAAGGTATGCTGGATACAACAGTACCTGTTGAAGGTAAAGAGTTCCAGAAACGGATCAAGAAATTGTTGCCTTATCTAGATAAAAATCATTAATTATTTTTTAATATTGCGTCCGTTGGGTGCACACAACTGGTTATAATACCGGCGCCCAGGGGTCTGCAGAGGAGTGAAACATGACACGAGTAAAAGGTGGTAAGGTAACCCATCTACGCCACAAAAAAGTTATTAAGTACAACAAAGGTAATTTCGGCACTCGCCATAGCTTATTTAGACGCGCTAACGAAACAATGCTTAAAAGTTTGTGGTATGCCTATCGAGACAGGCGCGACCGCAAGCGGGACCTGCGAAAACTGTGGATCACACGCATCAACGCAGCAGCGCGGGAAAATGGACTTCCCTACAGCAAATTCATTTATGGAATGAAGAAAGCTGATATTCAGCTCAATAGAAAAATGTTGGCTGACATTGCAGTCCGTGACCCGAAAGCATTCGCTACCGTAATTGAAAAGGCGAAAGCAGCGATCTAAATTCTTCTTTACCAATTTTCATCTAACAGGGCAGTTTTCTTAACTGTCCTGTTTTATTTTTTGTTAGAATATATTTATGACCATCATAGAATCCGAAATTAAACGGGAAAAAATCTTTCCATCAGGACTGACCCTTGATATCTGCATGGGCGATATAACCCGCATAAAATGTGATGTGATCGTAAATGCTGCTAATGAGCATCTGGCGCACGGCGGTGGTGTTGCCGCGGCAATTGTTAAACGCGGCGGTCAGATAATTCAAATGGAGAGCCGTGATTGGGTGGCGGAGCACGGTTTAGTCGGTCATGATCAACCAGCATATACAACAAGCGGAGATCTGCCGTGCAAGTTTGTCATACACGCGGTTGGGCCAAGATGGGGTGAAGGCAATGAGGATGCGAAATTGGCCAAAACCATCCACAGCAGTTTGCGATTAGCAAACAAACTTGAGGCCAAGTCCATCAGCTTTCCTGCCATTTCCACCGGTATTTTCGGTTTTCCAGTCGAACGTGCTGCGAAGATCATCTTGGAGGAAATAAACTCAATCGGATTACAAAATCCCGATATTTCCATTAATAAAATTATTCTGGTGCTTTACGATAAGGATACAGTCAATGCCTTCGTAAAAAGTTTTGATACAATTTTTAAAGAGAGTAAATGATTATGATCACTTCTGTACAGAACGCAAAAATAAAGTTGGTCCGCGAGTTATTAGGAGCAAAAAAACACCGTGAAAAAGCACGTTCAATTGTCATTGAAGGCGTCCGCCTCGCAGAAGAGTCACTGGCAGCCAACCTACCTGTTCATTTTTGTTTATACAGTGAGCGTATCTCAGACCGAGGGCGTGGGGTTGTAGATCAGATCCAAGCACTTTCTTTTGAAGCCGAAGAAATCAGTGAGGGCCTGTTAGACAGGATCTCAGATACCAAAACCTCTCAGGGCATCCTTCTGGTAACCCCAATCCCAGAGATAGGGCTCAAAACCAAGATCGATTCTGTGGTGGTATTGGATAAAATTCGAGATCCAGGAAACATGGGCACGATCCTTCGAACCGCTGCGGCAATGGATCTTGGGGCTGTTCTGCTCACACCAGGCACAGCCGATCCCTTTTCTCCAAAGGTCATGCGCGCGGCCATGGGTGCTCACTTTCGAATCCCGATCCGAACAATGACTGTCGAGGATATCCATTCATTCTGTAAGCAACGAAACGGTTTGGAGCTCTCCATCTTGCTCACGGATACAGCCTGTTCTCAGGCCAGTTGGGAGACAGACCTCGCAAAACCGGTATGTATATTGGTCGGCAGCGAGGCAGATGGGGTCAGTCCTGAAATGCGGGAAATCGTTGATGAATGCATCTCGATTCCGATGAGTTCCAAAATGGAATCTTTCAACGCCGCTGTTTCTGCGTCTATCTTGATGTATGAAATGACACGCCAAAGGAAAACAAAATGAAAATACGATCAATTACCTGTTTCTACCACCCAGGCAGTCAACCAATTGAAGCAATTACCGGACTGGCACAACACGTCGCCAAATTTAGAAACAAATTCACATCCCTTGGATGGGATGTACAAACCACCCGATTAGCAACAGTGCCTTTTGGGCTGTATACAAAACCTGAAACCGCTATACAAATTATCTCGCAAATAGAAGCAGCCGCTATCGAGAATGGGTTCGATTATCTCTCTGTCGGTCCTGCCCGGATCACCCATCCAATTGAATATGAGATCATTCCAGACATTCTTTCCTCTACCAAAAATGTGTTTGCAACCGGGATGCTTACTCATAACCATAAAGGCATCTCAACCGCGGCCATAAAAGCATGTGCAAAGATCATCGTTAAATCCGCAACGATCACCGTTGATGGGTTTTCCAATCTGCGTTTCAGCGCATCGAGTAAAGTAAGACCATTTACACCCTTTTTTCCCGCCGCGTATAGCTATGGCTCTCAACCCGCGTTTGCTTTGGCGATCGAAGCAGCAGATGTGGCAGTAGGCGCTTTTGAATCCTCAAAAACTATAGCAGAAGGAAGAGTAAATATGCTGGCGCGGTTGGAAACAGCAGCGAAAGAACTGAATACCCCCATCCAAGAATTGAATTTAAGATGGGAATTTCCATTTAAAGGTTTTGACTTCTCTCTTGCACCATTTCCAGAAGATTGGTGTTCACTCGCCTTGGCAATGGAAAATTTGGGTGTACAGCAGATCGGCATGATGGGGTCACTATCCGCCGCTGCGATCCTGGCAGAAACTTTAGATCGGGGTACGTGGCGTAAAACCGGTTTTAACGGATTGATGCTGCCTGTTTTGGAAGATAGCAGGCTTGCCTCCCGTAGTATTGATGGTAGTTTTTCTGTAAAAGACCTGCTGATGTTTTCTTCTGTTTGCGGGACAGGGTTAGATACAGTACCTCTGCCGGGAGATATCACGGCCGAAAGAATTGAACCCCTATTAATGGATATTGCCGCATTGTCCCTGCGGTTAGATAAACCCCTAACAGCAAGACTAATGCCTGTTCCCGGTTTGAAAAGTGGTGAGATGACGCAATATGATTTTGAGTTTTTTAAGAACGGGAAGATCCTCGATTTTCCATCCGCCCAATTGGGAAAAGCATTATCTACTTCCGAATGGATCGAGATCAGAAACAGATTTTAGCGTTTTAAGGAACCAGGATCTCGACCTTGCTTTGTGCGCGCGCATCATCCAGCCAACTTTCGATGGCTTTCCTTTGTATTAACTGCAGCGCATCCTGCGAAAGAGGGTGTTGAGGATCCACTTCGATCACTTCAATCAGGTGAAATCCAAAACTGGTGGGAATTATTCCGCTGTATTGCCCTGGCTGAAGTGAAAATGCGGCGTTTTCGATATCCTGTTGAAGCAGATATCCTCGCGGGAACCAGCCCAATTCCCCGCCGGTCTCAGGTTCATATTGGAATGCGAGGGTCTTGAATGGTGTTCCTGCTTCCAGCTGACGCTGAATTCCAATGGCCTCATTTTCGTTGTCCACTAAAATCTGACGGGCGTGGATCTGTTCTGCTGTTTGAGGCACCTGCTCAATCAGAAGATTTCGCATCCAGATCATTGCCATCTCTCGAGAAACCGCCGTGCGGAAGCTATCCTGGTTGTAATAATTTTCTGCCATCCAGATCTGCAATGCTTCCTGGCCCCCTGAAGCTTCAGAGTACTGGTCTATTTTTGCCTGCAAGTCTGCTTCAGAATGGCTGTAGTTCTGCGAGGCTGCCGATTGGGTAAAAAGCGTTTGAGCGATCAGGTCATTCAGCACATCCTCTTTTGCCTTTTCCGGATCAAAAGGACTCCCGATTTGATCCATTGCTGCCTGATATCGTTGCAGCTCTCCTTCATATTCTGACAACAATATTCCTTCACCATTTACTATTGCGGCAAACGGTGCTGAAGTTGGTATCGGTAAAGACGTTTCTTCCGTTGTTTTAGATCCCTCGCTTCCCTGCCCCAGTGAGCAGGAGGTAAGCAATACAACGCCCAGCAGTATCGCACCACCAATATTCGATTTATGTTTTTTTATCACGGGCGGAATTATAACGTATCAGCGGTAAATAAAAACAGGCCGTTCATGAACGGCCTGTTTGAGTGCGTTGTTGGTCTAATAACCTGGCATTTGGGGTGCTGCTGGTCCAGAATTCTCTTCTGGCACGTCAGTGATCAATGCTTCAGTTGTCAGGATCATCGCTGCGATGGAGGTTGCATTTTCCAAAGCGCCGCGGGTCACCTTTGCGGGATCGATCACGCCGCCCTTGACCAAATCTTCAAACTTCTCACGAAGAACATCAAAACCGATATTTGGATTCTTTTCTTTTACCTGATTCTGGCGGACATTTTCAACAATAACTGATCCATCAAAACCAGCATTTTCGGCAATTCGCCGCATGGGAACTTCCAGCGCTTTGCGGACAATATTTATGCCTGTGGTTGCGTCGTCACTATCAAGCTTCATTCCTTCAAGCTCTTTGATAGCATTTAAAAGTGCAACACCACCACCGGGGACGATACCTTCTTCAACAGCCGCGCGGGTCGCTGAGAGGGCATCTTCAACACGATGTTTCTTTTCTTTCAATTCTGTTTCAGTGGCTGCGCCAACACGAATGATAGCAACACCACCTGAAAGTTTTGCCAGACGTTCTTGTAGTTTTTCACTGTCATAATCACTGGTTGTTTTATCGATCTCAACTCGGATCTGATCAATGCGGCCTTTGATGGCTTTTGAATCACCCTTACCACCAATTATGGTTGTATCGTCTTTATCAGAAACAACTTTCTCCGCTCGACCAAGATCTGCAACTTCAGCGGTATCCAGCTTGCGGCCGGTTTCTTCTGAAATAACAGTCGCGCCTGTCAGAATGGCAATATCCTGAAGCATCGCTTTGCGGCGGTCACCAAAACCTGGGGCTTTGATACCCAACACGCTCAAAGTGCCGCGCAGTTTATTAAGGACGATGGTTGCTAAAGCTTCGCCGTCGATATCTTCGGCAATGAGCACCAATTCACGTTTGCCAACCTGTACCAATTTTTCCAACAAAGGAAGTAAATCCTGAGCAGCCGAGATCTTCTTATCGTAAATAAGAATATAGGGGCTCTCGATAATTGCTTCCATATGTTCTGGATCGGTAATGAAATAAGGTGATAGGTAACCACGATCAAACTGCATACCTTCCACGTATTCCGTTTCAAATTCAAGACCTTTGGATTCTTCAACAGTGATAACACCGTCTTTGCCAACCTTGTCCATCACTTCTGCGATCAGTTCGCCGATCGAGCGATCTTGAGCTGAAATGGTGGCAACATTAGCGATCTCTTCTTTGGTTGAAATTTCGATTGCCAGACTTTTGATTGCTTCCGCAACCTTTTTTGAAGCGGCTTCAATACCCCGTTTTAACAACATTGGGTTTGAGCCAGCTGCCAAGGTCTTGAGCCCTTCGGTAACCATCGCGTGAGCTAACACCGTGGATGTGGTGGTACCGTCACCAGCGATATCGTTGGTTTTGGTAGCTGCTTCTTTTAGAAGTTGAACACCCATATTTTCAAATGGATCTTCCAACTCGATCTCTTTTGCGACTGTAACACCATCATGGGTGATGGTTGGAGAACCAAATTTGCGATCTAAAGCTACATTGCGGCCCTTGGGGCCTAATGTTGTTGCTACTGCTTCCGCAATTACATCAATACCATCGCGCAGTTTTCTGCGTGCTTCCTCACCAAATACTAATTGTTTTGCTGCCATAAGTAACTCCTTAAAATATTATTTTAATTATTTGTTGATTATGCATCAACGATTGCCAGAACATCTGATTCTTTGAGGATCAAGAGCTTTTTTGAATCGATCTTGATCTCAGTACCAGAGTACTTTGCAAACAAAACCACATCGCCGACTTTCACGTCTAATGCGACACGATTTCCCGCGTCGTCACGATCGCCGGGACCAACAGACAGTACGTTCGCCCGCTGTGGTTTTTCTTTTGCCGTTTCTGGTAAAACGATCCCTGATGCCGTAACATCATCCTGCTCGATGGGTTCTACCACCAGACGACTTCCTAAAGGTTTTAGTTTGAGTTCCATATATCCTCCGTAAAATATAGTTTTCAATGCGTTAGCACTCTACATATGCGAGTGCTAATAATTGAATATTAATCGGGTTTAGGGGATTAGTCAAGGAATTTATAAGAAATCTTATAAATATTTAATACTTAATAGCCGTAACTCATACAGATCGTTTCACTTTCCACCACATTCTGCATGATGATCGGGTCACTGCCATAATTTTGTTTTACCAGACCCAGGATATCCATAGCTTCTTCACAATATCCATTAGAAGACCGATGCATACCTGCTAATACCGCGCCGTATGTCAAATAGTAATCGACTGTGCCAGCAGTGAGCGGAAGTCCTACAACCTCAACCATCGGATCGACTTCGGGATCGCATTGGCGCACTTCACAGCTCTCTTCCGCTGTGCATCCGCTAGTGGCACATTTGAACGCGGGAATAGCGCCTTCGTAATTCCTGGAGCGGTGATATACAATCCCCAATCTTCCATAGGCGTCTGCGTTATCCGGAGAAAAATTTAAACCCTTGCGGGCATTCAAACCAGCAGAGAAAAATTCGCCCATTTGGGTATATGTGGTCGCGATCGAAAAATAAGGGATCGAGTCGCGCACTCCAAGCTGTTCGTTAATAGTAGCCGCTTTATCAAAATAATCCAACGCAGCTTCAAATTGCTGCAGTTTTCTGTAGTTTGCACCCACCCGTAAATAAATGAAGGTCAAATTGGGATTAATACGGATCGCTTCTATATATTCATTGATCGCCAGACTGTAGTTACCCAATGATTCCTGTGTGTATCCACTGATGCGGCGAACATCCATCAGCTCCGGTGCACGCACTACCGCTTCACGGATATTTTGCTCAGCCTGGATCCATTTTTGCTGGTCAACCAGTATCTCAGCGTAATATGCCAGCGCAAGCATATTCTGGTTATCCATCTGAATGGCATAGATCGCCTCTTGTTCGGCTTCGTTGAGCATGGTCGCATTATCTGCCTGTGTGAGACTATTCCCCGCCAACCAATCAAGGGTGAACGATTTGATCGCATGAACCATACTGTCCTCTGGAGCGATCGCAACCGCACTATTGATCATTTGAAGGGCTTCCTGAAGCCTATCTATACGTTCCTGGTCAATCGTTAGCAAAGTGGAAGAATAAACCAGAATTCGGGCAAGCTCTGCCCTGAGTTCTGCATTCGTTGGATCTAATTGCACCGCCTGCTGATAAGCCTCGATCGATTTATCAAGGTCACCCGCGCCAAAATAAACAGCCGCCTCTCCTGCAAACGAATCCAACGTTCGAGTTGGGGTTGGGGTTGGCAAGAACATGGGGGTTACCTCGCCCTGATCCATGCTGCGAAGAAAAACAAGCATTCCCAAAATAATTGCCAGCATGGCAGCCACACCATACGGGTTGGTCTTTTTTATATTTTTTCTAAATAATGGTTTTCTTTCAGGTATATACATGATTATGGCAAAATAGTTTGGGTCGGTATCAGGGTTGGCGCCTGAGTGGGAGTTGGTGATGGCTGCGGCGTCCAGGTGGGGATCATGGTTGGTTCCGGCAGCTTCAACAGTTGAAGGTCATTTATCTTCTGATTACAGCGGTTGATTATTGTATTGGCATTAAAAACCGCATCCAAATCCTCTGCTGCACTCTGTAAAATTGATTGAGATATTATTTTAGCTTCCTCACAATAACCCAATTCCGATAATGCGAAAGCATAGTTGTAATAATATTCCACCACTCTCCCGTAAGCAAGCGGGAGCCCTTCCACCGCAACTCCCTCGGGATTGTTCCCGCCGCGAATAGCCAATTTAAGCATCAGGATAGCGCGGCCGTAATCATAATTCCGATAATACATTGAACCAAGATTTCCATATAAATGAGGATTTTCAGGGTCATCAGATACCGCCTGCTCAGCATACTGGATGGCTCTTCCAAATTCCCCAATACCAGCATAAGTGCGCGAGATCAACCATTCAGGATAGGAATCGCTGGGGTTAAGCGCATTTGCACGCGTGTACTCTTCGACGGCTTTATTATATTCCAATAAACTTTTGTAATTATTCCCGAGGGTAATATGCAATTGAGCAATGTTTGAATTTACCGCTACAGCTTGTTCGAGTTCAGCTATGGCTTCTTCATAATTTCCCGTAATCTCTAAAACAGTTCCGCGTGCCCAATGAGATTCCAGGCTAGTGGGCGCAATCGATTCCGCAGTCCGTGATGCTTCAATAGATTTGTCTAAATCTCCAAGCACTTCATCTCCGATCAAGATCTTATTCGAGAGCATGATCGATAAATAAGCATACGCAGTTGAATTACCCGGGTCAAGCTCGATTGACCGGTTGAGAGATGATTCAGAATCGAGATAATCTCCCTGTAATCCATGCGCAAACCCCTTGATCGCTTCACCCATGCTGTTGTTCTGGTCAAGCAGAACGGCATTACTCGCATTTTTTATCGCCTGATTATAATTCCCGGCATAGACATTCAGGCGGGCAGAGGCGATGTAATTTGAGGGATTCTGTGGATCTGCAAGGATCGCTTTATCATACGCCTGAAGCGCCATGGAGTATTTTCCCTGTGAAGCCATTTCTTCTGCTTCTGCGATATAAATTTCCGGTGATATGGTAGGAGTGGGGGAAGGAAGAAAAAGCGTCGGCGCCAGCGGCTCAATAGTGATATTGACATATACTAAAAAAGCAACCACCAAGATCAACAATAACAATTTTAATGGACTTGTGCGCCTCTTAGGCTGGCGCATGTTCCAACGTCTTCCTTTAATCTCCATACGCCAATCTTATCACCTGCGAGGAAAAAGCGTCAAGAATGTATTCTCATATTTTATACCTTTTTTGTCCTATATATTAAAAATCTTTTTTCCAATGTTCGAATTAGGATAGAATTTATATATGGAATTTGAAATTCTGACCTTATTCCCGGAAATAATCACGCCCTATATTCAGGCAAGTATTATGCAGAGGGCGATCATTAATAAGATTATTAAAATCACCCTTCACAATCTACGTGATTGGGCAGTTGATAAACACCACACCACAGACGATACACCTTTTGGCGGCGGCGGCGGAATGGTGATGAAACCCGAGCCCATTTTCTCTGCGGTTGAAGACCTTCAAAAAGAAACCGATCCCTCCCCAATCGTATTGATGACACCGCAAGGAAGGCAGCTCGACCATACAGCAGCCCTGGAATTGTCCAACGTGAAACGGATGATCATCTTATGCGGACGGTATGAGGGAGTGGATGAACGTGTACGAAAACACCTTGTCACGCATGAGATCTCAATCGGAGATTATGTCCTCAGCGGTGGTGAGCTGCCCGCGCTGGTTTTAATGGAAGCGATCACCCGATTGCTGCCGGGCGCTTTGGGCGACCCGAATGGTGCAGCCGATGATTCCTTCGCCGGTGGGCTATTAGAATACCCCCACTTCACACGTCCAGCAGTTTTTAGAGATTGGGGCGTCCCGGACATACTAACTTCCGGAAATCATAAAGCCGTGAACCGATGGCGCAAAAAACAAGCGTGGCTGCGCACGCTGGCGAAAAGACCGGACCTGGTTGAAGTCATTCAATTAAATGCCGTTGATATTGAAGTCTTAAAAGAGATTGATCAGGAAGGGGAAATGATCCTTCCAGAAAAAATAAAAATAATCATAAGAGGTGAAAGATGAAATTTAACATTGGAAAGACATTTTTACTGGGCCTGGGTTTCTTTGGTGTAAGTGTCATCTGGAGTGTGTATAACGCATTTGTTCCCATATTTTTGGCGGATAGGTTCTTTATGGCAGCAGGCTTCATCGGGTTCTTCATGACGCTGGATAATATCGCCGCTCTGTTCATCCAACCCGCAGTTGGCGCCTGGTCGGACAAGCTGCGAACGCGAATCGGCCGGCGGATGCCTTTCATTTTGATCGGCGCGCCGATCGGAGCAATGGCGTTTATCCTGCTCCCGATTTCCCAGTCATTATTTGTTTTCTTCCTGGCGGCAACTCTGCTTCTATTAAGTATGGCCATCTGGCGCACCCCCGTTGTTGCGTTGATGCCGGACATCACTCCATCGAAATACCGCTCACAGGCAAATGGCATCATCAACTTTATGGGCGGAATTGGCGCGATCATCGCGTTCCTTGGCGGTGCTGCTTTATATGATATGAATCCAAATTATCCTTTTTGGCTCGGTGCCGGGCTTGTGGCACTTTCAGCCATACTGGTGTTTGTTTTCATCAAAGAACCAAAGGAATTTACCGAGACCAAAAAAGAAACTCCTCGATTAACTGAAAGTATTCGCATGATCCTTAAAGATGAAGACAAGAGCACTATCAGGATCTTAGTTGCGATCTTCTTCTGGTTTATCGCCTACAATGGAATTGAGGCATTCTTCACGTTATACAGCAAGAACCATCTTGGCATTCCGGAATCAGACGGTGCCCGCTTATTGGGACAACTATCATTGCTATTCGTGCTTTTTTCCCTGCCGGCCGGTTACATAGGTGCCGCTGTTGGTAGACGAAAAACGATCATGAGCGGCATTCTAGTGATGGCGCTGTGCATTGCGTTGATGTTCTTTCTGCCTGTGAACATTTTGAATATATTAATAACTCAATTGCCAGTTTTAGGCAGAATTCCCGTGATCGGCTTGATCCTGATGGTCACTGGTGTGGGCTGGTCAATGATCAATGTGAATTCGCTGCCTATGGTTGTAGATATGACTGAAATAGAGCGCGTTGGGACATACACAGGTTTATATTATTTATTTGCAACCATGGCGGCAATCCTGGGTCCGATCGTTTATGGATTCATTATCCAATTCAGTGGCGGCGCGTACAGCCTGTTGATGTTGATCAGCCCAATTTTCCTTGTGTTGGCATTGATCAGCATAGCGGGTGTTACAAAAGGCGAAGCCCAACAGAACATCTAGAAAGGATTTTTTTTCACCAACAAAACACCTATGGTGATGGGACTGTTTTAGATCTTTATTAAGAAACTCCTGTAATATGACTTTATTCCTCACTTATTGAGTGATCCTTTTTTTTAATCGTTTAATCTGATACAATTCATTAATCATCGTTTGAAGAATATTTCTAAATAATTTATGGATACAATTATCAACAAGATTGATAAGAAAAAAATGTTCCTTGTCCCTGCCGGAGAATTCATCATGGGTAGCAACGAGTTCGGACCCGAAACTCCGCAGAGAACAGTTCACCTGCCTGATTATTTCATTGATATATATCCTGTTACGAATCAAGAATATAAGGTGTTCATGGACGCAACCAGCGCGATGCCCCCCGCCATTGGGGAGGATTTGATATCCCTGACGGATTCGAGAATCACTCAGTTCACCGCATTTCATGGTTTGAAGCAAAAATGTACGCAGAGTGGGCGGAGAAAAGGCTGCCTACTGAAGCAGAATGGGAAAAAGCAGCCCGAGGAACCGACGGGCGCCGTTGGCCGTGGGGAAATGAGTTTGATGAGAAGAACGCCCTGGTCTGGGATCGCGGCGAATTCGCTATCACCCTTCCCGTTGATGCACATCCTGGAGGCGTGAGCCCTTATGGCGTATTCGAGATGGGCGGAAATGTGGAAGAATGGACAGCCGATTGGTATGAGGCCTACCCCGGATCCACATATCACGGTAACGCGTATGGAAAGAAATTTATCGCGCTGCGCGGCGGCTCCTCCTTTTTCACCCAAAATCATGCACGCTGCGCATACCGCTGTTTTACCAGGCCGGAAGATTCTGGAATTGAAAATATCGCCGGATGCGGTTTCCGATGTGTTAAAGATTCAAATTGAAATTATCCTAGCAGAAATTGGTTGATTAAATAGATTATGATAAGATCAGAAAGGAGGCAAACCCCAATATTAGACAAAAAGGAATAGAAAAGGTCGATAAACGCAGTTTTGTTTTTCAGTAAGCTGCAAAATAGAATCATCATATTAATTTAAAAAAAGGAGTATTACTTATGGCTACAGCTTCACCTGTTGCAAAAAAGAAAGGATCATCCCGCATTCCATTGACTTTTGTGGTTGCGCTTGTTCCTGTTGCTATTGCGCTTAATATTGTTGGTGGACAGATCAACACTGCCCTTCATCTCCCGATCTTCCTGGACATGATCGGAAC
>JAUSPC010000036.1 GCA_030655835.1 Pelolinea sp. | reverse complement strand
AAATAGAGCTAAAAAGGACATCAGAAAAGGATTTGGACAGTGAGATAAGCATAAAGAATAGATTGAAATAGCGTCAATAACCCTAAAAACCTCGTTATGGATGGTTTGATTTCAACTTTTGCTTACTTTTTCAACACCCTCAGGTCGGTGTCAATCAGTTCAAAAATTCCATTGGTCTTTGCATTTTCAAATAGAAGAAATATGCCTGCATTTGACGTCAGATTCTTGGCTGCAAAATCAATTTTATTGATCACAATTAAGTCCCTTTTCGCTGTTGCTGTTTTATTTACTTCAATTTTAACATGTGAGGGGGGGGGGTGAAAGTTAGCTGATCCAAGCG
Source organism: Pelolinea sp. (assembly GCA_030655835.1). GTDB lineage: Bacteria > Chloroflexota > Anaerolineae > Anaerolineales > Anaerolineaceae > Pelolinea. The sequence continues at coordinate 6,644 of JAUSPC010000036.1, read as the reverse complement.
CTTTTTCTTTCACCCAATGGGTGAAAACCAAACTTGACGAAACCCCTAAGTTTTCAGGCTGAAAAGGTTGTTTTTGTGTTTGTATTTGATTACTTGACGTAGAATACGGGTATTATTATCCTGTTTCTTTGATCGACTGATCGGAGTGGCGATGTCGGTATGCTGTCCGTTTGGAATAAGATCAAAACTTGAATAAACTGCATCGCGGATAGCTAATTGTTTGAGCAATATCTCATGACGTGGTTGAATCAATTCGATCTGATCTTGCATTGGTACTTCAACCCACTGCTGGCTTGCTGTTAGGACCAGGTAATGATCTGGAATATGAATAAAGAATTGATTTATCAGAGATTTTATCGCGGATGAAACATTGGAGATTTGCGGATCCAATACAGGTGTGATCATTGCTTTGCCAATTGAGGTATTAACATATGCGTATCCTGATAAGACGCCATTACAGAACAAAACAAACCCCGGCCATTTTTTGTTAGCGGGCGGGACCGTTCTTCTTTCGTCATTAGAAAGCCATTTGTTCTGCAGTAGGTTGACTGAAAACAGATCTGACGTTCTTGTTTTTCTCCAAATGAATTCGTGGGAATTATTATTTGTGATATCGTCTTTTATTCGCCATATTTTATACCATCCAGACGAATTGTACCCAGATTGGATAAAGACCTCAAATAAAGGTGTATGTTTGGCAACAGATGCCGTGAGAAAACGCAATTTTCTTAATCCTGCTTCAACCGCAAGATAATCCAACAGTTCGCTTGAGACCACGTTTTCCGCATTTGACAAATTAAGTATCCAAAGAATCCTTCCACCCACATGCTCAATTTCTACCTGACCGACTGCGGTTAAGCGGGCGCGATTTGATCGAATTGCACGCGTGAACCAATTGACCGGCAGCATTAAGCATTCCAACCCCACACTGCTGGGTACATAATTGGATCCACGCAGTAGAAAAAGTTCTGTGTTCAACCACAGAACCTCTCTACGATGGCGGTGTAATGTCAGGATATCAAAGAATGAGATAGTTGAGATATTTATCGTATCATCTCCAAAAAATATCGATGGAATCTATCGTCGGTTGTTAATTCAGGGTGAAATGAGGTGGCCAGCCACTTTTCTTGTTGGGCCGCTACTATTTTTCCGTTCGGTAGCTTTGCTAACACTTTTACACTGCTGCCCACATCCTCAATAAGCGGGGCACGGATAAAAATGGCATGAAAGGGCGGGTTCTCTTGTGATACTTTTTCAAGAGCTGGAATTTCTAAATCTATCTCGAAGCTGTCTACTTGGCGCCCAAATGCATTACGGTCTACTTTTATATTCATTATTTCCAGTAATGGCTGAACCCGGCGAGCATCTTTTGAAATCAAAATACTCCCAGCGCAGGTTCCCCAGACCGCATGATCTTGAGCAAATGTGCGCAATGGATCCATTAGGCCAAAATCAACCGCCAATTTTCCAATTGTTGTTGATTCTCCACCTGGGATGATCAACCCGTCTAATCCATTTAAATCAGCTGACAGGCGAACCTGTTTTATAGCAACCGATAAACTTTCAAGAATTTTCTGGTGCTCAAGAAAATCTCCCTGAAGAGCTAAAACGCCGATTTTCAAGCGCTACCAACCTCGATTAGCCATCAATTCGCTTTCTGGAATAGCGCTAACCTGACGGCCAACCATTGGTTCACCGAGATTTCTGCTAACCTCACCCAGGATTTTCGCGTCCTTATAATGAGTTACTGCCTTGACTATTGCGGCTGCCCGTTTAGCGGGATCACCGGATTTAAAAATTCCTGATCCAACAAAAACCCCATCAACACCTAATCGCATCATTAAAGCAGCGTCTGCGGGGGTGGCAATACCTCCGGCAGCAAAGTTTACAACCGGTAAACAGCCTAGTTCTCTTGTTTCCATCACGAGTGCATATGGTGCTCCAAGATCTCTTGCGAACGCCATCACTTCTTCTTCGGGAAGCGTCATCAAATGGCGGATGTCACCAAATACACGTCTGGCATGGCGCACAGCTTCAACCACATCGCCTGTTCCTGCCTCGCCTTTGGTTCGGATCATTGCCGCTCCTTCGCCAATTCTACGAAGCGCTTCACCAAGATTTCGAGCTCCGCACACAAATGGGATCTTGAAATTGTGCTTATTGATATGGTGCTCAGTATCAGCCGGGGTTAATACCTCAGACTCATCTACATAATCCACCCCTAATGCCTCCAGAATTTGAGCTTCTACGAAGTGCCCAATTCGAGCCTTGGCCATTACTGGTATTGTTACCGTATCCATGATCTTTAAGATCAGTTCAGGGTCGCTCATGCGAGCAACACCACCATCCGCACGAATATCAGCTGGAACACGTTCAAGTGCCATCACTGCGACTGCGCCGGCGTCTTCTGCGATCTTCGCGTGTTCTGGCGTGACCACATCCATGATTACGCCGCCTTTCAGCATTTGGGCTAATCCCTTTTTTAACACAAAAGTACCAGTTTCTGCTGTCATTGTTTTGCCTCCAAAATCAGTATTTTCAAAACAATTCTACCACGCAGGAAAACCACTGAAGAATTGGCAGTTGGTATAAAAAAATATATTAAAAAGTTTCACGTGAAACAAAATAATAATAGATTGATAAATGTTTCACGTGAAACATAGATATTATTTGAAAAACAATCCGAGAGCTGAAGTGTAAAGAATTGATTCAATTAATTATTGGGTTGGAACAAGATACCCAACAGCCGTATTGGTTTCTTCGTTCATGATCAATCTGAGGAAATGGCCTTTCCGGTATTTATCGACCTCAATAATCCTAAGTCTCTCTTTAAGGGAGTCATCGGCTGGAATCAATTCGGAAAGCACGTTTGGTCCATGGTAAAAGAAGGAAGATTGAAAAACGGTTTGAGGGTCATCCAGCATCACTGCTAGTGGGTATATTTGGGCTTCGAGAAGGTCTTGAAAAAAGTGTGTACCTAATGATGGCTCAGGGGCAGCGCCAACATCTTTCCCTGACAGCTCAATTAATGCTCTTGTGTTATATAGGTCGCCGTATCCAATCGGGACGCCAAGATCAGGATTTGCGCTTCCCCATCGCCCGGGACCAACAAAGATCGAGGTTTTTCCTTTGAGCACTTTATTAACTTTACCGATGATCCTGGCAAGTTCAAACCGCTCATTCATTTGTAATTTAAAATATTCGGCGGGCGGAACAAAAAGTACATGGCTGATGTTATCGATTATTCCCTGCGGGACCATGAAGCGAGTTTGCAGGATAAGATCTTTTTCGGGTAAATGTCCAGGAATATGAGTTTCTTTGCTTTTTGCCAATTGACTTTGCGGTCGGCATTGTAAAAACGTGAAACGAAGATTCGCATTGTTATTATTATCAACATCAATAGCAAGAGTAAATTCAAGATCTACTGGATTTTCATAAGATTTTTCAAGAATAGACAAGAATTGTCGCATTCTTTCTCCGAATGGGGTTCTGCGAAGCAAATCTTCAAACGTCAGAACAAGTTTGTTTCTGTCTTTTTCCATCAGCCGAGATCGCAGCGATTGAAAATACCCTTCGTCGCTGATCTGAGAAATATATCGTAAAGCAGGGTAGTCTGCATTTAATACTTCATGGATAGGAGCTGTTTTTATGCTGTTTTCTTCAAGATCAAGTAGATCCACAAATTTTTGTGAGCAGCGTTCCATTGTGCGCTGATCTGGAGTGGGGCGTAATAAGGGATGGCTAAGCGCGATCAGCCGAGGATAATCATTACCCACACGGTCAACTGCCCTTGTCCCTAATCCCCAAACAAGACGCACAAACCCATCTTCTCGCCGGATTTGTGGCGCCCATCGATAAAGATTTCGGCTGAAAGCAACACCTGAAGCGTCTGGGAGATAGTATTTTTCAAATGATTTACCTTCAACGACCATGATAAGGATCGCCATCCGTTCGTCATAGTCTTGTAGTCCTTTGTTTCTACGGTAAAGCAGTGCATCCGGATTTAGGGTTGATGCATACACTCTCGCTATAGCGTTGGTCAACGCTGCGATTTGTACTGACTGTTCCCCTTGGTTGGGAAGGAAGATACTTTCATACTTTCCTGCAAAAGAGGTGCCAAAGCTGTCCTCAAGAAGGCTGGAGGACCGCACGATCAGCGGTTTTTCGCCAACCTGCTCTAATATTTCTTTTAGCCGTTCAATAATGTCAGATGGAAATTGGCTGTTTACGAATTCATCGACAATTCGGGGATAATCTTCCATCATTTTTTCTTCGCTCTTATATTTTTGGTCATTCCATTTTTCAAGATCATTCATAGCGAAGAATGAATACATTTCATTCGAACCTATAAAGTAATATTCTGGTTTCTTGATACTTGCCTGAAGTTCTTCTGGTAATTCATTAACTAGGATCCGATGGGCTAAAAGCATCCCCGCGGCTTTTCCCCCAATGCGACCTGCGCCAATCTTCCTCAAGCGTATTTCTGCCAGATCTGGAATTGTGAACCAGTGTTTAGCGATGTTGACATAAGGTAATTGGTCGCTGATCATTGTGCGGATAAGGACCACACGCGACTCTTCCAGGTGATGTTCATACTGATCGCGTTCGTCGGGCGGTAACCTGAGTATTGACCAGGCGTGTTCGAATATTAATTCCTGAGGAGCTTGCTCTGGATTGAAAGTAAGTGTAGGATTTGACCGCTCGACCCCGCGCTCATTAAGTACGTCGGTAATTATTGTTTGAAAATGATCAAATGAAAGGTGTTGACTGAAAATTAGATCGGTCAACTGGTCTCTTACTCGTGAATGCCTTTCCTCCCAAATTTCCGCGGGTTCTTCTCCCACGGGGTTCAATAACCCCTCACGTTCTTGAGAGAGTATTGCCTGTTTTCGAACTTGTGCTTCAAATTCCTGTTTTTGAATAATGTCACGGTTATATAATTCATGGCGCATGTGACTGCGCATGCGCCCAGCCAACATAGGATATTGACCTAGAGCCAAGGTGATACTCATTAAACGATCGGATGAATTAGAAAATGATTGCATTAATTACTCAGATAACATTGTATTTATTTAATTTTTTTTCTAAATTCTGTAGATTATATTAAAGAAAAACGAGAAGAAATCCGATATAATATATACGTATGTAATAATAATAAACCTAATCAATATGCATCGGCATGATCACATGGCGAAAACTATCATTACCAACGGGTGTGAGCAACCCGGGTGTGTTGTTCGCGTTGGTTTCCAATATAGTATTAGGAGTGCCAATTACTTCCAATACTTCGCTTAGAAAACTAACATTGAACGCGATCAATAATTCTGGTCCTTCAATATTTGCATCAACAATAACTTCGCCAGACCCCATCTCTTCTGATTGGGTGCTGAATTCAACCGCTCCTGGTGCGCCTTCCTGAGGTTGCAAATTGAGGCGGATCACATAATTGCCTTCACGTGCGATGATCTCGGCTTGTCGACATGCTTTTAAGAATTCTTGAGTAGAAATTACCGTACGGGTTTTAAAGCTTCTTGGAATAATAGCGCGATATTCCGGGAAAACCCCTTCAATCAGTTGGGTGACCAACTCGACATTTTTCATATGAAAGATTGCCTGACCTCTATCGGGAGGAACGACCATTGTAATTGTTTCTTTGCCATCTGTAGCAATCCTGGCTAATTCGCTAAGAGATCGTGCAGGAATGATCACTTTTACGGGATTGGCTTGGGATGCTGAAAGTTCGGCAGTACGGACTGAAATACGGAAACCATCCGTTGCAGCTAAGGATATCTCATTATCATTAATTTCCAATAATACGCCTTGTAATACCGGACGGGCTTCGTCGCTTGAAGCCGCAAAACTAACCTGATGGATCATATCCTTGAAGTCAGTAACATTAAGTTCCACACCTGATGAGAGATCTGGCAAAGGCATGGGCGGAAATTCCTGCGCATCAATCCCTTTGATGTCGAAATTTGATGCACCGCAGTGAATGTTAAGCGTTTGGGTGCGTATCGTTAAAGATAAACTTACCTTATCGCCTGGTAATGTATTTACGAGGTCCGAGAAAATTCGGGCGGGGATCGTAACGGAGCCTTCCTCTTCAATATCTGCGTTAATCCAGCAGGTTATACCCAATTCGAGATTGGTCGCGGAGAGGCGTAGGCGGCCTTCATCAGTTGCAAGTAGAATATTGTTAAGCACTGGCAGGGTGCTTCGGGGAGATACTGCCCGGGAAACCATTCCTAGACCATATGCAAGTTGTGCTTGGGTGATTGTTAGCTTCATCGAAAAAACCCTCCCATATGAAATTTGTTATCAAAGAAAGTATACAATAATTTATTTACTTTTACTTATATTGTAACTTGGATTCAACTCACAAGTGCAACAAAGCTGGTAGGAAAAAGGTAAGCCGATGTAAAATAAGGCTTTTCAGACCTATCAGAGTCAAAGGAGCACTTATGAATTACAAACGGCTTACCCTCGTACAAAGATACCAGATATATGCACTTTTGAAAACAGGACAAAACCAGGTGACGGTTGCAAAAGTTCTTAATGTTCACAGATCAACAATTAGCCGAGAATTGCGAAGGAATGAGGGTCAACGCGGATATCGACCTGCTCAAGCTCAAAGCATTGCGATA
>JAUSPC010000026.1 GCA_030655835.1 Pelolinea sp. | reverse complement strand
AACAATCTTTTGTCTTTCCAGATCGGGGAGGGAATTTAATAACATTAAGACCTGAATTGACCCCTAGTTTAGCGCGAATGGTCGCTCAAAAACAGCGGCAGTTGATCTATCCACTGCGATGGTGGTCATTTGGTCCATTTTGGCGCTATGAAAAACCTCAAAAAGGGAGAACACGCGAATTCTTCCAATGGAACATTGATCTAATCGGAGCAGATACTCCTGAAGCGGATGCGGAATTGATCGCGATCTGCGCTGAATTTTTCAAACAGATCGGTTTGACCGCTGAGAAAGTTAAAATTTTTGTTAACGACCGTCAGTTGATGGATAAAAAATTATCTGAAATTGGGATCGATGATTCTTTAAAAAAGAAAGCGTTCAACGTTATCGACCGAAAAGATAAGTTGAATGATGAATCCTGGAAGAAATATGGACTAGAATCGGGAATTACCGAAGAACAGTTCGATGGATTATCTGCACTTTTATCTAGCAAAGACCTGTATTTGGAGTCCCCAAGCCTGAAAAAGGTATTTTCAGCACTAGAAAGTCTGGGTGTTGATGCATATGTGCAATATGATCCAATGATCGTCCGCGGTTTGGATTATTACACGGGAGTTGTATTTGAAGCTCGGGATATTGGAAAGAAAGACCGGGCGATCTTGGGCGGGGGCCGCTATGATAACCTTGTAAATGATGTCGGTGGTGACCCGCTTACCGGGATTGGTTTTGCAATGGGGGATGTGGTGCTTCCGATCATTCTCGAAGATTATGGACTGCTCCCTTCTTTAAAAATAAATCCCGCACAAATCCTTGTAACAATCTTTGATGAAGAATCTACTTCAAAAAGTCTTAAAATCGCTGCTGAATTGCGAAATGCAGATTTCTCAGTCCAACTATTCCCTGAAACAGCCAAGATTGGAAAACAATTCAAATTTGCAGATCGAAGTGATATACAATACGCAGTTGTCATTGGACCTGAAGAGATCGAAGGGGGCTTTGTTCAAGTAAAAGATATGAAAACGCGTGAGCAGGTCAGTGTTATGGACGTTGAATTGATAAGTTATTTCAAAGGATTGCTTGCCGAGTAATTGATAGCATGTTAAAATCCTAACCGTTATGGTGGCTGTAGCTCAATGGCAGAGCACCTGTCTGTGGAACAGGATGTTGCGGGTTCAACCCCCGTCAGCCACCCTTTATTAACTAAATGTAGGATGAAGCGGGTTTACCCCTACGGAGTACTTCGCAACCCCCGTCAGCCACCCTTTATTAACTAAAGGTAGGATGAAGCGGATTTACCCCTACGGAGCACTTCGAACCCCCGTCAGCTACCCTCCCTTAATAAGATGATCACCTGTTAGAAAAGGGTAACTGCGGAAGTGGGTTTTTATTTGGAAAAAATGCTGCTGCAGGATCTGGCTGCGATTGAGGTTGTGAACGGCAAAGAGCTGCCGATCAATAAGGGCACCATGTTAACGCGCGTGATTTATAAATACTGGTATCATAATGGCGAGATGCAGGCTGTTCGGCAATTATTGGACATACGGGATTGCCGGATCTTGTCAGCGACGATATTGGATCAGTGGGCAAGTTTTATTTGGATAAGGAGGAAAACAATGAGTCTATCTGGAAAAAAAATCATTATTCTGGCTGAGAATTTTTACGAAGACCTGGAGCTTTGGTATCCCTATTACCGACTGAAAGAAGAAGGTGCGGATGTGAAGATAGTGGGGATGCCGGGTGTAGAGAATTACGGCAGCAAATACGGCTATCCGGTCAAACCCGACCTGACTCCGCAGGAAGTGGAGATTGAGAAAATCGACGCGCTGCTGGTTCCGGGCGGGTACGCCCCGGATAAACTGCGCCGCTATCCGGAAATGCTGGAACTGGTGCGCAAGGCTTTTGACCAAGGGAGTGTGATTGGCATGATCTGCCACGCGGGCTGGGTGCCGATTTCCGCCGGGATTGTGAGGGGCAAGAAAGTCACTTCGGTCAGCGCCATCAAAGACGATATGGTCAATGCGGGCGGGGAATGGCTGGACCAGGAAGTGGTGGTGGACGGCAATCTGATCAGCTCGCGTACACCGGCTGATCTGCCGGCATACTGCAAAGCCATCATCGCGGCCTTGAATGAGTGAATGGGTGATTTTTGCTTAACCACATAGACAATCTTTATCTTTAGGATCCGCCGCACAGAACAGGCGACTCCCGTCAAGCCACCTGTTGATATTAAGACTACTAACTAGTAGTTTTTTTTCATTACTCCTATTCTTTCAGGGATCGAGGTTTGGATATCCACTAAGTTTGATTATCCATAATGTACGAAAAATTATGAGAGTCAGTAATTATTAGTAATATATAATAATATATTCTGTTATCTCAAAAAAATTATGCCTAATTATTAATCATGGAAAAAATAAAAACAAAAAGTGGTTACATGAAATTAAATGAGGAAGTAAATCGTCGCAGAATTACAATATTAATGATATCGACCAGTTTCTTGTTTCTCATCACAGCATTTCTTATTGAAAGTCCTATGGAAGTGCTCAAAGGTGAATGGAAAATAATTACTTCCCCTGGAATTTTGATCACTGACTTTATGGACCTTTCAAATATAGGCTCTGCATTTTTCAACGCTGGTATAACCACATTGATGGGCTGTGGACTGGCATGGTTAGTAAAGGCGCGATTTAATGGGTATCTCTTATCAGCGATCTTTACATTGACGGGTTTTTCATTTTTTGGGAAAACTCCTTTTAATATCATTCCAATTTTTATAGGTGTGTATTTATATGATAAATTTTTTTCACACCAACCGCTTAGAGATCTGATTGCTCCGCTTTTATTTGGTACAACTATCAGCCCTGTTGTTAGTCTGATGGCGTTTGGTCTGGGATGGGGATTAGAGGGGATTGTTGTTGGAATCGGTATAGGTGTGATCTGTGGGGGATTAATAGCCGCGGTCATGGGACATGTTTTTACCTTTCATCAGGGCTATAACCTATATAATATCGGGACCTCAGCTGGCTTGATTGGAACGGTGGTTTATATGATGATGAGGGGTTTTGGAATAAAAATTGACCCGGTTTTTTATTGGTCAACAGAACACACTTCTTTTCTTTCCATTTATACTTTCGTTTTTTTAGCTTTCATTTTTCTGCTGGGTATTCTGTGGGGAGCAAATTTTTCAAATTACAAAAAAATATTAAAAAGCAGTGGTCGTCTTGCTTCTGATTATGTTGAGATAGCAGACCTGGGAACCACATTAGTGAATATGGCAATCATCGGATTGATAGGATTAGGATATGTGATATTAATTGGAGGCGATGTAAACGGGCCAATTTTGGCAGGGATATTCACTATAACTGGGTTTGGAGCATTGGGAAAACATCCCAGAAATATTCTTCCAGTAATGATTGGTGTTTATCTGATCTGTATTCCTAAAATTTGGTCTCATACTGACCCAGGCCCGCTTCTGGCAGCCCTATTCTGTACTACTTTAGCACCTTTAAGCGGCCGATTTGGGTTTTTCGCTGGGATAGCAGCCGGTGCATTGCACCTGCCGATGGTTATGCATGTTGGCGGGCTGCATGGCTATATGAATCTTTATAATAATGGGTTCGCAGGAGGATTGGCGATGCTGATAATTGTGGGGTTCATTAAAGGTTTGAAACCACAACTATTAGATGATGGGTGGGAGAGGAAGAAAATATCTAAAACCTCGGTGACGCAATGAAAGTGAAGATATCAATCTTGCTTTTTTACAATCTTATCCAACCCGAAAAGAAAAAGTACGATCAATCCAATTGGAATTGATATTCCAATTAAACAAAAGAATCCAAGCAGTGCAGAGCTGGAACCATAAATAACCCAGATTAATCCTAAACCCACTACAAATAGGATTGCCAAAAACCATATTACCAAGCGCACATTAGTTTGTTTTGTGTATTCTCTTAAATCGTTGGGCATGTTAAATAACTATTTTAACCTAAAAGTTCATTCAAGAATTTGAAATTGTTACAAAACGAATTAGATCTTTACTGATTTAGTAAGCGACAATTACGAGAAAAGGTTTTAATTGGAACCACACAAATTAGTAAATTAAAATCATGTAAAATTATTTTTTCAAAGACAAGTTATGTGTGTGATAAAAAAATATATAGAAAAACTCAATCATTTCTTTTTACTGAAAAGGAATTAATATGCTTGAAAAAATAAAATGTTTCTTATTAGATCTGGATGGCACTTTTTACTTGGGAGAGAATTTACTGCCAGGGGCCTCAGAATTCTTAGATCTTCTCAAAAAAAAGAAAATTGATTTTTTATTTCTAACCAATAATTCTTCCAAAGATGCTGATCAATATATCGAAAAACTTACCCAATATGGATTGAAGGTTGAGAAAGAAAAAATACTGACTTCAGGGGAAGCGACGGTATCGTATTTAAAACGAAAGAACCCAGAGGCAAAGGTGTTTCTGGTAGGAACCAAAGCATTGGAACAGGAATTTGTTAATGGCGGCTTTAGATTAGTTGACGAACACCCTGATATGGCTGTCTTAGGTTTTGATACTTCTCTTACGTATAATAAGATCTGGAAATTTTGCGATCTTGTTCGAGAAGGGATCCCATATATCGCGACTCATCCGGATATTAATTGCCCGACTGAAAATGGATTTATGCCGGATATCGGATCTTTCATGGCATTGATAAAATCGTCCACCGGAAGAAATGCGGACATAATTATCGGAAAACCGTATGATCATATGGTGGATGCAGTGCTTGAAAGAACTGGATTTAAGAAGAGTGAGATTGCGATGATAGGCGACCGATTATATACTGACATTGCAATGGGCAATGCCGGGATCACTACAATTTTGGTATTAAGCGGAGAAACGAAACGCGGTGATCTGGTGAATAGTGCAATTAAACCTGATATTATTGTGGATGATCTCATGGGGGTTGTTAGGATCATGAAAGAAGAATAGAGCGGGCGATGGGGCTCGAACCCACAACCTTCTGCTTGGGAAGCAGACATTCTACCATTGAACTACACCCGCTAATTTAGAGCCATTATAGCGATGAGGAGAATACCTGTCAAGTTTATATAAAATATGATTAAAATCATATAAAATATAATTTATCATTATAATGTTATAATGCTGTCCGATTTTTTAAAAATGATGAGCGCTTAAACAACAGGAGCGATATTTGATTACGAATCCAGTAAATTGGTTGATGGGGCTTTTTTCCTTAGACTTGGGAATTGATCTTGGCACTGCCAACACACTAATCTATGTACGTGGCAAAGGTATTGTGATCCAGGAGCCTTCCTGGGTGGCGATCGAAAAAAGAACCAGACGTCCGTTAGCAATTGGCGCGCAGGCAAAAGAAATGTTGGGCCGCACTCCGATGAATATCATTGCCATAAGACCTTTGCGAGATGGTGTCATCTCTGAGTTTGAAATTACTCAAGCGATGTTGGGATATTTCATTGGGAGAGTTCATCAACAATCCATCGTGCCGATGCCCCGCCCTCGCGTTGTTGTGGGAATTCCTTCAGGCGCTACGGAAGTTGAAAAACGGGCTGTGTTTGATGCTACGATGGCGGCGGGCGCACGGGAAGTTTACCTGATTGAAGAACCTATGGCTGCATCCCTCGGGGCAGGGCTGCCACTTGCAGATGTACACGGAACCATGATTGTTGATATTGGGGGTGGCACAACAGAAGTAGCAATCACTTCGATGGGCGGCATTGTCGTTTCCCGCTCACTTCGTGTAGCGGGTGATGAATTGGATCAGGACATCATCAATTATGTACGGAATAAATACAATTTATTAATGGGTGAAAGAATGGCTGAGCAAGTTAAAATTGAGATTGGTTCGGCATACCCGCTTGAAACTGAAAAAACCATGACCATTCGCGGCCGAAACCTTGTTTCTGGGTTACCTGAGGCAATTGAAATTTCATCGATCGAGATGCGCGAAGCGTTGAATAGTTCCTTGACAATTATCATCGACACTATTAAGGATGCGCTTGATGAAGCTCCACCAGAAATTGGTGCGGATCTATTAGATGCCGGGATTTGCATGGCAGGAGGAAGTTCGCAACTGCAGGGTTTTACCCAAAAATTATCATCCGAATTACGCATGCATGTTTGGATGGCAGATGATCCAATGACATGTGTTGCTCGCGGGGCTGGAATTGTGCTGGAGGATTTGGATCGGTTCAGACATCTTCTTGTGGACGTGGATCGTTCAAAACAACGGCCGTTTTGATAGTATAGTAAAAGATAATTTCTAATTATGAGATCATTATCGCCACGCACATTGCGAAATATTGTGTTAATCCTTT
>JAUSPC010000021.1 GCA_030655835.1 Pelolinea sp. | reverse complement strand
AATCGCCTCGCGCAAATACTGGCAGATGATCAAAAAGATGGATCTTCGCCTAAGATCGGGATCATCGCGGTTGACCCGACCAGTCCTTTCAGCGGCGGCGCGTTGCTGGGTGACCGGGTGCGCATGAGCGGCCTGTCAGATAGTCCGCACATCTTTATCCGCTCGATGGCTTCGCGCGGCGCGTTGGGCGGTATTGCCCGTGCGGCGGACGGTGCTGCGCTGGTGATGGATGCCGCGGGCTTCGAGATCATTCTCATCGAAACAGTAGGCGCGGGGCAATCTGAGGTGGAGATCGCACGCCTGGCACACACGACCATTGTGGTTGAGGCGCCGGGATTGGGAGACGATATCCAGGCGGCCAAAGCCGGCATTTTGGAAATTGCGGATATTTTGGTCGTGAATAAATCAGATAAAACTGGTGCGGAAAGCGCCGCGCGGGCGCTTGAATCGATGCTGCGTTTGGGGGAAGACCTTCGAGAGCAATCCGAGGATAATTCAAATAGTGTCTGGCATGTACCGGTGATCAAGGTTTCCGCACTGAATGGGGATGGTATCGGCGAATTAGCGGTGAAAGTGAATGCGCACCATGAGTACCTGCGAGGAAGCGGTGAATGGGTAACCCGCTCTGAAGCGCGCCTGAAAGACCTGCTGCAGCGGTTGGTCAAGGAATCTCTATTTGAAGCCTGGAATGACGCTGAAAACCAGAATAGAATGGACGAGATGCTTGCATTGATGGTCAAGAAAAAGCGATCACCCTATCAAATTGTGCAAGATCTACTCAAATAGAACAGTGTTCTTGCCAGTACCATTACAAGTGAGATACAATTATTTAAGAAGTATTTTTAGAGGAGAATTTGAGCAATTATGACCCGAACATTAATTAATGACCTTAACAATCATATAGATGAAGTGGTAACCGTAAAAGGGTGGCTGCAGACCCTGCGTGACCAGAAAAACATGCAGTTCCTCATTCTGCGCGACCGGACTGGCCTGGTTCAGGTGGCTCACTACCGTCCCGAGCATCCGGAGTTAGGGGAACATATCTCTGCTCTTGGCACCGAATCCGCGCTCACCGTAACGGGAAAAGTGGTTAAGAATGAGGTCGTTAAGCTGGGCGGATTAGAGATCCAACTCCACGATCTGGTAATTGAAAACAACGCGGAAGCGCCCCTTCCGTACGATCCTTTTGACCAGGAAAACATGCCCGCCATTGATTTTCGCATGGATTGGCGCTATCTGGACCTGCGCCGGGATCAGAACCTGCTGCTCTTTCGCGTGCAGACCCTCCTGGAACACGCCATGCGTGAATTCTGGGTGAATGAAGGTTTCATTGAGATCCACTCCCCAAAGATCATGGGCAGTCCCAGTGAATCTGGGGCGGAACTGTTTGAAATAGATTATTTTGAACGTAAAGCATACCTAGCGCAATCTCCGCAGTTTTACAAACAAATGGCGATGGCGGCCGGGTTTGAACGTGTGTTTGAAGTTGGGCCTGTGTTTCGCGCGGACCCTTCCTACACATCACGCCACATGACCGAATTCACCGGTCTGGATATTGAAATATCGTGGATCGAATCCCATGAAGATGTCCTCAAGTTCACTGAACGCTGGCTGAATTATGCCTTCCAACGCGTGAAAGATGAACTGGACGAAGAGATCATGAAAGTCTTTGGTATTGAAGTAACCGTACCTGAAGTACCTTTCCCGCGCTTGACTATGGCTGAAACATTGGATGTGCTCAAGAAAGTTGGATACGACCTTCCGAAAGAACGTAAAGGAGATTTGGACCCGGGCGGCGAGCGGGCGATCGCGGAGTATGTGAAGAACGAATTCAACAATGAATTCTTTTTTCTTATTGATTGGCCGATCACCGTTCGGCCTTTTTACCATATGCGCCATCCTGATAACCCGGATTTGACGCGCAGCTTTGATCTGATCGCCGGGGGGCTTGAGATCGCCACTGGTGCCCAGCGTGAACACCGCTATGAGGTGCTTAAAAAACAGGCGCTTGAATATGGTCTGGGGTTGGAGAGCATCCAATTCTACCTGGACTTCTTCCGCTATGGATGTCCACCACACGGGGGTTTTGGAATGGGCCTATCGCGTTTGTTGATGGTGCTGCTAAAGCTGCCGAATATACGGGAAGCAGTGTACCTGTTCCGCGGTCCAAATCGGCTGCATCCGTAGGTGGTTCAAGTGCTCACAGGAGAACGTGTCCGATTACGCGCGATGGAAAAAGGGGATCTCCCAGCGTATGTGCGCTGGTTCAATGATCCAGAAGTACGCCGCAATCTGAAGATCGTCCAGCCCCTATCTTTGGGGCAGGAAGAGCAGTGGTACGCGGATATTCTAAAAAAACCCGTAGAAGAGCAGCCGCTATGCATTGAAGTGATGCAGGATGATGAGTGGGTATTAATCGGCAACCTGGGCTTCATGGCCATCGATCAGCATGACCGCAGTGCTGAACTGGGTATTGCCATTGGTGAAAAGCAGTTTTGGGGTCAGGGGCTTGGCACTGAATCTTTACTCTTGTTGGTCAAGCATGGATTTGAAAATCTCAATCTGAACCGCATCTATCTGCATGTGTATGAGACCAATCCGCGCGCGGTACGCAGTTATGAAAAAGCGGGTTTTTCCGTAGATGGCCGTTTACGCCAGGTGCGATATTTAGAAGGGCGTTATGTGGATGTATTCTTAATGAGTATACTTAAAGAAGAGTGGAACATAGATTATAAGAACGAAGGTAAAGGATGAGCGTTTCTCCGCATAGTCACGTTAAAACAGTAATGTATGGCAAGGTGCGTTTATATACCGGCACATCTTCCCCCGAACTTGCCAGCCAAATTGCCTCTTATCTGAATGTAAATCTGTGCGATCGGGATATTGTCACTTTTCCGAACGATAATATTTTTGTCAAACTGCACAAAAGTGTGCGCGGGCAGGACTGCTATGTGATCCAATCCACAAGCATCCCGGTCCACCGCAACCTGATGGAAATGTTGATACTGATCCAAACCCTGCGCCTGGATTCCGCCGCGCGCATTACGGCTGTCGTCCCATATCTGTGCTACACGCGTTCTGATAAAAAGGACCAGCCCAGAGTGCCGATCACTGCCCGCCTGGTGGCGGATATGATCGAAGTGGCTGGCGCGGACCGTTATATGACATTTGATCTGCACGCAGACCAGATCCAGGGATTTTTCTCGATCCCCGGTGATGTGCTGTATGCGTATCATGTCCTCATAGACCCGATGAAAGAACTTGTAAGCAAGATGGAAAAACCGGTCATGGTCTCACCCGATCTGGGATTTGCAAAAAAAGCGCGCAATTATGCTTCCAGTCTTGATATCCCGCTTGCGTTTATTGAGAAGCGCCGGTTAACCAACGCGCCGACTGCCAAAGCGTTGACCTTGATCGGTGACGTGACCGATCGGGATTGTATCGTGCTGGATGAAGAGATCAGCACAGGGAACACGATCGGGACAGCGGTGAAACTGATCAAAGAACACGGAGCAAAGAGCATCACGGTTGTGTTCATCCATCCAGTATTATCACCAGGTTCGGCTGAAATGTTGGCCTCTCTGCCGGTGGATAATTTTATTACCACAGACACGATCCCGATCTCAAAGGAAGACCTGGCCTTCTTTGGCGATAAATTGAAAGTGATCAGCATCGCGCACCTTTTGGGCGAAGTGATTCTCCGCGCCAACCAGGGCCGCAGTGTGGGTCAATTATTTAACGAGTAACGAATATTATAATATAATTAGAATATTAATTCTAATATGGGTCTCTAATGATTGATAAATTTATAGATAAAATTATTCCCGGATTTTGTGAAGAAGAATTAAAACAATTTCCTGATAATTCTATAGATCTAATTTTTACCTCACCACCTTATGCAGATCAAAGGAAAAACACATATGGTGGAATCGAACCTGGTGTTTATGTTGAATGGTTTTTACCAAAATCTGAACAATTCCTACGTGTTTTAAAACCAAAAGGTACTTTTATACTAAATATAAAAGAACGTGTTGTAAACGGGGAAAGGCACACTTATGTTTTAGATTTAATAAAAGAATTAAAAATTCAAGGTTGGGTTTGGACAGAAGAATACATTTGGCATAAAAAAAATTCTTTTCCCGGAAAATGGCCAAACAGATTTCGTGATTCTTGGGAGAGACTGCTACAATTTAATAAATCAAAAAAATTTAACTTTTATCAGGACGAAGTAATGATTCCTGTTGGGGATTGGGCGAAAACACGGCTTTCAAACTTAAGTGATACAGATCAATTGAGAGATGAGTCAAGAGTAAGTAGTGGCTTTGGAAAAAATATTAGTAATTGGGTAGGTCGAGAAAAGGTATATCCAACGAATGTATTACATATGGCAACAGAATGTTCAAACAGAGATCATAGTGCGGTTTTTCCAGAAAAATTACCAAGCTGGTTTATCAGATTGTTTACGCAACCCGGTGATATTGTCTTAGATCCTTTTATTGGAAGCGGTACAACTGCGGTGGCAGCAATAAAATTAGATCGTAGATTCATTGGAATTGAAAAAGACCCAAAATTTGTTGTAATTTCAAATAAAAGAATTCAAAATATTCAGATTGGCCTTCCAAGCATTGCCGAAAATGGAAGAAAGTATGATGACGATTAAACAGGTGATTAGGTGAATAAATTAAATATTAATGAACTCAATCAATATGTGAACGAGAACATTGTTTTATTCCATGAAAAGCGCATAAATTGCATACAAAATCTAACTCTTGAAAAACTAATTAAAAAAAATCCGTATTTATTTAAAGCTAAAAATATTGAAACAGCAAACGATCTAATTTCCGGATTCCTCGAAGCATTTCTTTCTTCATCAGAAGAAAAGATATTTGGTGACTTTCTAGAAGGATTGGCTGTTTTTATTGCCGGAGAGACAAGGAATGGACATAAATCAGCGGCAACCGGAATTGATTTGGAAATTGTTGAAAATTCTGAACACCACCTGATTTCAATAAAATCCGGACCAAATTGGGGAAATAGCTCTCAAATCACTAAATTAATTCAAGATTTTAATCAAGCACGCAAAAAAGTCGTTCAGCAAAACCCACAAATTAATGTAAAAAGTATTTTGGGAATATGCTATGGCAAGACTCGAACCACTTTGTCCACAAAAGGATACTGGAAATTGGTTGGACAAAATTTCTGGTTCTTTATTAGTGGTGAAAAAGATTTATATACAAACATTATTGAACCAATAGGATTTGAAGCAAAAAGGCATAATGATAAGTTCTTAAAAGATAAGAATAATTTTATTAATAAAATGACAAAGAATTTTATCGAAAAATATTGCAATAATAACGGGGAAATAAATTGGGCGATTTTAGTCGAACAGAATAGCGGTAATTTTGATCTTGATACTATCGCAATATAATTTACGCGCAACATATTTATTAAAGGCAAATGCCCGAACTTCCCGAAGTCGAAACCATCGTCCGATCTTTGATCAACCCGCCTGATAAGGCGGATTTTTCTATCATTGGGAGAAGAATCAAAAATGTGCTGGTTTTCTGGGAAAGGACGCTTGCGAACCTGCCGCCCGGGGAATTTATTTCGCGAGTTAAACGCCAGAGTGTTCAAGCGGTAGGGCGGCGCGGGAAATTCCTTGTGCTCACCTTGTCAAAGGATACCATGCTGATCCATCTGCGCATGAGCGGTGATCTGCGGATGGAAAAAAATATAGGCCTATCTGGTGCAGAGATACCACCACAAAAACATGACCGCCTGATCCTGGTTTTTGATGAAGATGTTCGCTTGGCATTCTCCAATCCCCGTAAGTTTGGGCGTGTGTGGCTGGTTGCCGACCCCGAGGAAATTCTTAGGAATCTTGGCCCTGAGCCTCTCGAGGAAGGACTGGATGCAGGATGTTTTCACGATATGCTGGGGCGCCATAAACGCCAACTGAAACCTTTGATCATGGACCAGCATTTTTTAGCCGGGATGGGAAATATTTACACGGATGAAGCGCTGTTTCTAGCGAAACTGCACCCGCTCAAACGCTCGCATATGCTGACGGAGGCGGAAAGCGACGCCCTTTTAAATGCGATCCGCACTGTCCTGCGGGAAGGCATCCGCCGGAATGGTGCCAGCATCGATTGGGTCTTCCGTGGAGGAGATTTTCAGAACCAATTCAAGGTGTACGGACGCGCTGGTGATGCGTGTCTCGTATGCGGTACAGATATCCAACGGCTCATCGTCGGGCAGCGCGGCACGCATATCTGCCCCAATTGTCAGCACATGTGACCTTTCTTTTTTAAGTGCTACCTTTGACAAAAATTTTTCCTATACGAAAATATATTTCCGAAATAATTTGTAAATAAATACCCCTCGCCGATCACCAGGCAAAGGATTTCAATTATTTAATATGGTTAGATCATGCGACTGCAGAAAGAAGCAGCCATACTCCCAGCGCGAGGAATAAGATCCCCAGTCCGATCTTGACGGCTGCAGCGTGTTTTTTTAGGAATTTGGTTAGCTCTTGAGATGAGGTGCCAAAATATGCCATGATGAAAACCACCACCAGAGGAAGAATGAACAGCAGGTTGTATAAGATCAGGTAAAAGATTGCGCGAAGGCGCAGCTCAGGTACGCTGCTGACGAAGATGATCGTTGGCAGATAAACTTGGCCGGTACAGGCCAATTCTAACAGCGAGACCACCAAGCCCGTAGCGAATGCGCCAATAACATAGCAGTTGGTGCTGCGTCCTTTTCTAATGACCGTATTGATGCGTTTTCGGATGACTTCAGGCAGATTAAGGGTCATGTCTTCGAGATTTCCCTGCCTGGCTTTGGCTACATCTAGGAAACTAAACACAGCCAGCGTGATACACAGCAGCGCAGTAAACCCGTATACCCAGCGCGCGATCACATTGAGTAGATTTCCCAACAAGTCGAGCACTTTATATAATCCAAGCCCGATCACAAGATAGGTAATGAAAACGCCGAGTGTGAAAGAGATACCAACAGAGATCACCTCGCTCCCTTTCCGGCCAGAAAGGGTCAGATAGGATACAAAAAATATCAAAGTCGCAAATGCGCAGGGATTTAATCCGTCCACAAGGCCGGCAAACACGACAGTCAACCAGCTCATATTTCGGAATTGGTCTATGATATTGGTTTTACCCTGCTCCTGGTCAAACGCCTCCCAGATCTTCGGGGATCCTTCCTGCGCATAACATTCCAGCGCGGTTTCAATCGCATCAGGGGTGATCTCGGCTTCTCCGATCCAGGCTTCGCTGCCGATGAAAACTGAAGGGGCGTGGAAATCATCACGTCCAGCTCTGTCAGCCAACCAGACTCCTAATGCAGCGCGGTCATAGATATTAATTTTTTCGACGATCAACTGTGGATATTTTATACGCAGGTATGCCAGGTCTGCTTCCACACGGGAGCATGAATCACATCCGGTTTGGTAAAAATAAGCCGCATAGATTGGTGCCCCTGTTTCGCATGTGTCACTGGAGTCGATCGTGCACATTTCCGTGTTCGCGGATGCGTTCTCTTCTGAAATGATCGCGGCAGGATCGAAATCTGGAATATCTGGCCATGGGATCCCGCCTGCCAGAATACCCTGCTCAACGATGGTACGCAGGTTTTCTCTGATGGGATCTTCTCCGATCAGAACTTCCCCATTAATGACCAATGTCGGAATGGCGCGGTCTTCGGTTTTTACACCATAATGCTCTTCCGCTCTGATCAATAGTTCATAATTATCCGCATAATCGATCTCAACCAGGCGAATATGTAGTTTTGTGCCGAATTCATTCTGCATCGGGAGCAGCAGGTCATTCAACACATCCATACAGTGCGGGCAGTCAATAGAATAAAAATATAGACCGTGCACCTGAGAAGGGTCGCAGGGGAGCGTGCCCGGTTGAATGAAACCAGGGGCGATCGGGATCGGGGTTGGGTTCTGTGCGATCAAGGGCGCGGGGACATCGGTTGTGATAGATACAGGCGCGAACACAGCCGCTGTCAGAACCAGCAAACTTATTGAAATGAAAAGGAATAACTTAATTATTTTTTGCATTAATGATCCTTAAGGTTGATCGGTGAAAGTAATTATAAATAGTAATTGAATATTTTACAGAAATCATTATCCTGGAAATAGTTTTTCGAGGATCTCAGGCGCGTATGTGCGAACGGTCTCTGAGCTGATCCCGTTCTCTTTGCAAATGGCGGCATACAGGTCTACGCTTCCCCGTCGGATGCGTTCCTGTGTTTCCAACTCCAATCCCCAAAGGCCAAACCGCTGCGACCATCCCCGTTCCCATTCAAAATTATCAACTTGCGACCAATGATA
>JAUSPC010000015.1 GCA_030655835.1 Pelolinea sp. | reverse complement strand
GACACAATGGATGCTTTTTTGGCCTATTTTTGGACATAATAGACACTATGGACAGTTCTGCCGCTGAATGGGGTGCAAGCACCCTGTCTTGATCGGGGCTGGAAGCCCCGTCTGACAGAGTATCTCCGTTCTCTACCCCTGCAGAGAACTGCGAAGGTCGGAGGTTTCCCAAACGGGATTTCACTTTGTACCAATCTTGGCCTTCGCATACCCATCCGCGACGGTCGCCAGACACTCCCTCGCTACGGGTACCTCCGTTCTCCGCTCTTGCGGATAACTACGGCGAACCCTCATCAGGGCGCTACGCAGTCCTCGCGCCCCGACCAGAAAGATATTATCCATATAATTCCACAATACCAAAGTACCTAGCAATCAGCTTTTATTATTCTCCACCAGCTCTTTGAACCTGCCGATGATCCCATTCTCCAAGTGTACTTTAATGCCATGCGGATGCGCGGCGGACGCTGTCAATATTTCTGCGACTATGCCTCCATTCAGTCCCCTTGTGTTTTGATCTCTTTTTAGCTCGATCCGGACGCACATTCCTTTTTTGACCTGATCACGAAATGCGGATATTCAAAAACCCAATTGGTTTAAACGCTTTCTATATAAACAATTTGATCAGAATTCCTCAATAGTTCGCGGATAGAAAATCCCATCCCCTTTTGAACTTTCACTAATGTTCTCAATAAGCCCACATGCTCTAAATGTGGTTTTCCGTTGATCCAATTGATGAGGATCCATAACGACATACAAAGGTTGAATGGTTAAGATATTTATTGAGGGAAAGACAGCCGTTGGCAAAGGAATTGATTCAAAGCGATCAATAGAAGCCGTATCAGGAATGTCATGGATTTTTAATTTAAAATCTCCAATTGAAATATATGGAATCCATGTTTTAACAATCTCGATAACTGATATTTCTGTTCCTGGATAATAACTCATAATCACTTCGCTTTCCCCTTCCGGGCAGCCTTTTGATACCCAATCTGATTTTGAGGAATTTATGGTTAAGAGCAAAGGAGCGATAATAAGAATACAGGTTAGTAAAATAGAAAAACTATTATGGATGAGGAAGAGATCTTCCCCATCAATGGGCTGGAAATACTTTGATAATTTGATCCTATTTAATAAGGGATTAAGAACACAAGTTAATCCGACTGCCGGCAGCAGCCCTAACAGGGGAATAGTTGCCGGGTAATAGCGCATATATTGCGATTGGTACGCAGGAGACACAGGTAACGAACAAAAGAAACCCAGCAACAGGACAAGGATAAATTTGTACAGTGGATCTTTAAACTTATAAATTGCAAATGCAATCCCAAATAATGAAAAGATAAAAAATGAATATATTAATATTTTGTCCACTAATAGATTGTTTGAAAGCATATATGAATAAATGTTGTAGTTATAGATAGGTTCGAGTGAAAAGATAAGGGAAAATTGATAACGCATTCCTTTAATAAAGTTATCAGGGTTCGCAAAGAATTCTGACAGGGTTACCTCCAGCATTCTCCTTTCGCGTATACCGGGTTCAAGAGAACTTAATTCTGGATAATCCTTACGGATCTGATTCCAATCCTCTCCACCTACAACAACTCCGTATAATCCATTGAAAGCATTATTAAACTGGCTTTCTCCCTGGATAGTGAGCTGATCTAATAAATAACTATTAAGAGCATAGGCAAATAAAATGATCAAAACCGTGAATAAAACAATCCTCCAATATTTTCTGTTTTCTTCTCTAAATAACCACCCGGCGAATAAAACCAAAAGCGGAAGTGTGATGATTGCACCCGGGCGAGCCAGTTGAGAAAGAGTAAAAAAGAAAACACCCGATAAATATGAAATGACACTATGCGGGAGACTGTCTTTTTTCCTTCGGTAGGCCATCAAGAAAAACGATATGGCAAGCACCCCCAATATATAACCAAGAATTTCTGACATCACATTACCGATGGTATGTCTGTAAAAAAGAAATTGAGGTATGAAGAAAATAACTGCCGCAAGCGGAGTGAAAGTTTTTCTCACTTCAATTAAAGCGAAATAGGTTACAACCGCGGAAATGAATGCAATTGAAGCCATACCAAGCAGCATATTTTTCCCAAAAAACCAAAGAAGAGCCGCAAAGAATCCCCCAAATAAAGGCCGGCGCCCGGTTGAGTAGCCTACTAAATATCCATTCTCAATTAATGACATAGAACTCGTGAAAAACGATAATGCGTCTTTTCTGGGTAATATTCCAGCGATCACATTTGTTTCTGTGTACATGGATGCCCATAAACCATTGAGCGCAAAGGCGAAAATCGGAAATATGACAACAGCAACTGCCAGATTTGATAAACGTATATTTTTGATCGAAAAAGATAGAAGCAGGAGGATTGCTATAACGAATAAAAAGCGGGAATTGTTGTAACGAACAATAACATTTATGGTCTTAATAAAACTGCTTTTTGGGAGAAGAAATACCGCTAAAAAACAAATGATCGAACTTATGCTCAGGGTTAGATCATATAACCTATCATTTTTCTTGATATTAAATTGCGGTATTTTCATCCTGTTTTTCCCTTAAGCGAATTCGAGAAATGATTATGCAGCATCTTTTCTGTAAATTCAGTCACAGATCCTTTCCTTAGATTTGATAATACCCTATCTGCTCTCCATACCCCAGGACATTAAAAACCGTAATAACCCTGCATAACTGAATTAGGGCCAATAAGAGCCTTCGAGTTTAGCTTCCACCCATGCGGTGCAAGCACCCTGTCATGTTCGGAGCTGGAAGTCCCGTCTGACATGGTATCTCCATTCTCTGCTCCTACAGAGACCTTCGAAGGTCGGAGGTTTCCCTTACGGGATCTCGCTTTGCTCGACAAATCCCCGCGCCCTGACCAGAATAATCTTATCCCCATAATTCCACAATACCAAAGTACCAATCAGTCAACTCTTATTGTTCTCCACCAGCTCTTTGACCCTGCCGATCATCCCATTCTCCAAGCGTACTTTGATGCCGTGGGGATGCGCGGCGGACGCGGTCAATATTTGTTCGACTATGCCTTCATTCAGTACGCCCGTGTTTTGATCTCTTTTTAGCTTGATCCGAACGCGCTGCCCTTTTTTGATCTGATTGCGAAATATGGTATTGATTTCATTCATGATTGTCTTTCTGCTGTGAAGCAAGATATAAATGTTCCACTTTTTCCCTTGCCCAGGGCGTCCTGCGCAGGAATTTGAGACTGGACTTGACGGATGGGTCGTTATAAAAACAGCGAATTTCAATGCGTTTACTCAACTCTTTCCAGCCATACTGCTCAACCAGACTGTTCAATATCTGCTCCAGTGTGATGCCGTGCAGGGGATTATTGGGTTGCTGCTCACTCATAACCTATGCTTTTCCCTTTCATTTAGATTTCATTATACGTTAGGTCAGATCAAGGTCCTGTATGCGGGAGGACTGCTTCTACTTTGAATGTTTGATTTATACTAATATTAGTTATAGTATCAACTTAACAAGATTGGGAATGATCCTATGAAACCATTTCGTAAAAATGTGGCTATCGCGATCGACGGCGGCGGGATGCGGGGCATCATCGTCACGCAGGCGCTGGCCACGCTGGAAGACGCATTGGGCGCAACCACGCATGATATGTTCCACCTTACGGTTGGCACTTCGACCGGTTCGATCATCTCCGCCGGGATCGCTGCGGGAATCAGCGCCAAGCGCATGACCGAGCTGTATGTAGAGTTGGGAAATTCCATCTTCCCGAACACACTGCGGAAAAAACTGTTTCCGCTGACAAGCTACCGATATTCCAGTAAACCTCTCGAACGCGCGCTGGCGAACCAATTCGGAGATATGAAGATGAGGGATCTGTGGAATAGCGGGCAGCGCACAGACCTGGTGATCAGCGCGTATGATCTGGCGGAGAACAAGACCAAGTTCATCAAGCCCTGGAAAGAAGAATACGCGGATTGGCCAGTGGCTAAAGCGGTGCAGGCTTCCTGCACTGTGCCGACTTATTTCCCGGTCGTTGAAAACCGCTACATTGACGGCGGTGTGGGATCGTACGCCAACCCGTGCTACATCGCCGCCTACGAAGCCAAAGAATGCCTGAACTGGGACCCGGCTGAAACAACCCTCATCAGCATCGGCACCGGCCGGGATCTGTATACCTACAATGCTGAAAAACCTCCGCGGTTATACGCCTGGGATTGGATCGGGGTTGTGTTAGATGTATTTTCGCAATCCGCCTATGACCAGCAGGTGCATCTGGTAGAAACCTATTTCCAACAATTGGATTTCCGCCGCTTCCAGATCAACCTGCGCGAGCCGATCGCGATGGATGATACCAGCCAGATGGACATTTTGATGGCATACGGCACCCGCCTGGGGCGCATGATCCTGAGTGATAAGACCGACCCGGCGCAGGGGATTGTCATCAAGCACCCCGGATATTTTTAGATGTACTAGCTGTCATTTTCCTTTCAAAATATTATTCATTGATAGGGTAGTTGAAGACATACTTTTTGTTCCAAGAGCGAAGGAGATCATCTACAAGATCAGACTAAAAGTATTCTTCTTGCTTTTATGAGGGAACTACATTCGTCAACTGGTGCTTAAATTGAAGGATGCACCCGAAGTATGGATCCATGAAATATGCGGAAATTCCGATCTGGTATCAGATTATCCCCTACACATTATTGACCTCGCAGAAGCCCGTCTGCGCAAGCTAGAGGCATATACACGCGCGAAAGCTGTAATATATCCCTATTATTCGATAAATTTCGGGTTCCGTTTGGGTTTGTGTTTTCCATACACCGCTCTTTCCGCCCAGGCCATAAAGCGTTGGTGCGGCCCTTTGATGGATGCGATCTGTGCGCTCATTTTATGGAAAGGTGTGGATGGTTTTGTCCATGGGCAAACAGCCATACAGATCCCGCAATCTGTGCCATTAACATGCCAATAGGCGTAGCATTTTTTCTCGTCCAACTTCCATTTCAAGAGTCCATCGTGTAGGGATTTCTCGCCGCCAGGGATGGCGCTCGAGGGACATTCATCCGCGCAGATCATGCACTGTTCACAAAACGACCCCACGCTGATATCCACCGGCTCATCATGCTCCATCGGCAGATCCGTGGTGACCACTGACAGGCGCACACCTAACCCGAATTTCTTGGTCAGCAGATATCCCGCGCGGGATAATTCTCCCAAACCGCAATCCACGGCCGCAGGAACAGCCAATACTTGATAATTGCTGAAATGATGGGCGCGCGCTTCATATCCCAATTGGCGAATGTAGTCCGCCAACCGAACGGCTGTCCAGGCGCTGATCGAGTACGCCTGCGCGGACGCGAGCATGGTTGGAAAGGAGGGCGCTGAAGATAATAGATCCAGATCCATCCGGAATCCCATCGCGACCGCATGTGAATGCCGGCTCAAGTCGATCAGCGTTCCCCAGGGTTGATAACCAGCTTGATCACCGCCTGTTGCCCCAACATGACTGTAAGTCCATTCCTGCTTCAATGGTCCAATACCGACGATGTCCGCTCCATACAACAGCGCAGTTTCTTTCACCTTCAGAGCAGCTCTTTTTGGAGAAAAAGAGATCCTTTTCAGAGCGGGTTGCCCGTCGACCATTTCCTCTGAACCGATCAGATCGATTATTTTAAATTGCGCTTTAAACATGGGCGAATCGGATAGATTTATTCCGCCCAAGGGGGTTTTCTTGCTCAAGTTTATATGGAATTCTTTTAACTCTGGATGTGCTTCAAAATAGCGCTGAAATTGAGGACTATCTTCCCCAAAATAACGCACCAGGTCCTGACGGGCAAATATCATATCCCGTTCATCAAATCTTTCGATCTTGCCCCGAATGTCACCTTCGTAAGTAGGTTTTTTATCGATCATAAGAAGAACTATTCGAGGATCATGCGGCAGTCCAATACTAATGCACCATCCCCACGAGGGAGGACGCGAAGCGGATTGATCTCGATCTCGCTGATGGCTGGATTTTCAATCACAAGCTGGCTCAGGCGCATGAGCGCGTCTTCAATGGCTTGAATATCGTACGCTGGTTCACCGCGCCATCCATTGAGCAATTGATATGCTTTGGTAGATTCGATCATTTGGTGAATAATAGCAGGCGTAAGGGGCGCTATGCGAAACGCGACGTCTTTGAACAGCTCAACAAATATGCCGCCTATCCCGAACATGATCAGAGGGCCAAAACTGGGATCGCGCTTCATGCCGATGATGACCTCTTTTCCCTCAGGCGCCATCTTCTCGATCAGCAGCCCGTCAATGACCGCTTTCGAATTCACACGCTGCATATTGTCCATGATCTCGCGATATGATCTCTCAAGTTGATTGCTGTCTTTAATATTTACCGCAACCGCACGCGCATCTGATTTATGCAAAATATCATTGGATGCCCCTTTGATCACGACAGGATAGCCCAATTCTTGCGCACTTTCAATTGCTTCAGGGATGGTCTTAGCCAACCGCCCTTCAACAATTGGAAGACCATAGGTTTTCAAAACATCGCGCGTGAGATGTTCCCCCCAGAATTTAAGGTTGGGATGAGCGGATAGTAAATCGTTGACCATGCTTGTTCCCAATTGGGTCAGACCCCGCCCACTTTCTTTGTGGCGGAGCTTATTATCCCTATGCGCAATCAAGGCGTGAAACATCACGCCTGACTGCGTTGGAAAATCGATCATTGGAATTTTATTGGCATGCAGGATCTCGCGCGCCTGCTGAACACTCTCATGCCCCATCAGACAGGCGATAACCGGTTTATCAGATCTTTGTGCCGCTTCAATAATTGCCTGAGCGATCTTGACTGGGTCCACCAGAGACTGCGGGACAAGCACTGCCAGCGCCATGTCCACATTTTCATCCGCCAGAGCGAATTCTAACGCGTGCGCGTACTCATCTTCAGCAGCCCCACCGAGCATATCAACCGGATTGTCAACCTGCGCAGCGGGATTTAATTTTTCCGCCAGAGATTTTTTAGTTTCCTCATTCAATTCAGCCAGAATGATCCCGTGGTCAGAAAAGCTATCTGATGCCAGTGCGGCAGGTCCGCCAGAATTGGTCACAATAACCGCCCGATTGCCTTCAGGCGGCTTGATCCAATCCAAAGCCATCGCGCAGTTTAAAAGGTCTTTGGTTGTGTGTACTTCAAAATACCCACCCTGCGTAAAGGCCGCTTTGTAGGCGTCATATGATCCTGCCAACGATCCCGTGTGGGAAGAAACCGCTTTCGCTCCCTCCGCACTACGGCCGGCTTTCAGGACAACCACCGGTTTTGACCTCGTAACCTCGCGCCCAACTTGAATGAAGCGCTGCCCATCCTGGATGCCTTCAATGTACGCGGCAATTACAGTTGTGTTTTTATCTCCCGCAAGATATTCGATCATATCTGTCTCAGATACATCGGCCTCATTGCCGAGACTCAACAAATGGGAAAAACCAATTCCCTGTTTCGCAACATGATCTACCACGCCGCCGCATACTGCCCCTGATTGGGAAATAAAGCCAATGCCCCCAATCGATGGAACACCGCGAATAAAAGTGGTGTTCAGTCCGGTGGTCAAATTCATTGTTCCCACGCAATTGGGCCCGATCATGCGCATGTGATATTTCTTCACTAAAGTAATGATTTCTTTCTCCAGCTCAGAACCATCTTTGCCAACTTCCTTAAATCCACCGGATATTACAGTGACTGCTTTAACGCCCTTCTCACCACATTCCTTAA
Source organism: Pelolinea sp. (assembly GCA_030655835.1). Lineage (GTDB taxonomy): Bacteria > Chloroflexota > Anaerolineae > Anaerolineales > Anaerolineaceae > Pelolinea. The sequence continues at coordinate 2,831 of JAUSPC010000015.1, read as the reverse complement.
TTACTTCATGGATACTGTTTGCAGGAAGGATGATCACAGCAAGGTCCACCCGGTCATTGACGGAGGTGATGCTTGGGAAGCATTTAATTCCAAGAATTAATTCCTCTTTTGGATTAATGGGAAAGATGTTCCCCTTATACCCGTTAGAGAGCATATTTTTTACTATCCCGTTGCTGAGTTTGGCTGGATTTTTCGACGCGCCAATGATGGCAACACTTGCTGGTTCAAAGAAAGGGGTCAAAGAAGGTAGCATTTTAGTCCTTTTTATATAAGCAATGAGTATTAACCAATAGAAATGTGTTTACCGTCAGACGATTGTTTCGGTAGTTTAGGAAGCAGCCAATCCAAGAATGCGCCCACACTTCTGGTCTGCATGAGGACCTTTCCGGGGCCAGTTAGGTCAACCACCAATCCTTCACCGCCAAAAATAGTTGATTTTAGCCCGCCGATCGCGCGCACCTTAAAACCCATATCCTCTGAGAACGCGACCAAGTGCCCGGTATCCACTGGATAAGATTCACCTTTTTGCAGATCCAATTCATGGATGGCCCCATAGCTGGAAAGGATGAGCGTCCCTGAACCTGCACAGCGCAGCATGATCAAACCTTCTCCCCCAAAAAAAGTTCGAGCGCCGCCCCACTTAGTATCTGTTGTAACTCCAACGCCTGACGCGAGGAAAGAGCCAGATTGCACCATGTATGTTTCCCCTGTCATTTCCATAGTGAACACATCCCCCGGAAGCGTAGGCGAGAGCATCAATTCCCCATTTCCACTGGATGCTGTATAGGTGTTTATGAAAAATGATTCACCACCTAAAACTGATCGAGCAAGTGATTTAAGTAAGCCACCTTTCATGGAAGTTTCTACATGAATATTTGAAGACATAGCAACCATCGACCCGGATTCAACTAAAATATCTTCGTTGGGATCCAGGCTCACCTTTGCCATTGAATAAGAAGGCCGATATAAGATCTCAGTTTTCATTTGTTCCTCCAAATAAATATATTTATCTGAATAGAATTATATAGGATAATACCTACCCAAATATGCCTGTTCATGTTAAACTACTACCCGGTAAGTTAACCTGCAAAGGTTACCTTTCCGCCTTTGAGATCACATCCATGCGATCTTCAAGGGCATACCCAAGGAAAGGAGGATAATCCTTCATGAATCATTATGAGTTAGTAGTCATCATCCATCCTGATCTGGATGACGAAGCGATCGAACAAGCTTTGGACCGGATCAAAGTCTGGATCACCGATGGCGGCGGGAGCATTGATAAGACAGACAAATGGGGCAAACGCCACATGTCTTATGAGATCCAGAAGCAGAACGAAGGTATTTATTACCTGCTCGAAATTTCCATGCCCCCCACTTCGGTTACTGAACTGGAACGGAATATAACAATTCTCGAACCTGTGATGCGGCACATGATTGTCGCTAAATAATATTAATTGATCGGCCATAAACCGATTAAACATTTCAAGGAGTTAGAATGGCTGAAGAAAGAAACTACAGTGCCAGCGACGGAAGCTCCGATAATAATTCAAGACGGCAGTTCAACACACGGTATGTACGAAAACCAAGATTCTGCCAGTTTTGTTCGGATAAATCGCTCGACATTGATTACAAGAATACAGCTGTGTTAAGGAAATTAACCACTGAAGAAGGCAAGATCAGATCAAGGCGCCAAACTGGTACTTGCGCAAAACATCAGCGTGCCGTTGCAAGAGAGATCAAGCGCGCGCGACATATCGCCCTGCTTCCTTTCACTGGCGGCACCTGGGAAGAAAAAATTCGTTAGACCTTAATGGAGTAAAAAATGTCTCCAAAGAATAAAGAAGTAACAAAACGCAATCTGCATACCCATCATTTAGCAAAAACTAAAAAGCAGAATAAATTGCTTTTGATCAGTTTCATCATCACCGGTGTAGTGATCATCGGTCTAGTTGGTTATGGTGTTTTGCATGCAACAGTCTTAAAAAGCGTTATTCCCGTTGCGGTTGTGAACGGACAAAAAATTGAAAATCAATATTATGAAGCACGGGTTCGGTTTGATCGCAATCAGTATATAAACCAATTTCAGTACATCTATTCAATATCTCAGCTTTTTGCTGATGATCAGAACTCAGCAGATTATTACCAGCAGCAACTTCAACAGATCATATCTAAGCTTGAAGACGTTGAATCTTTCGGTGAAATGGTACTAACAAATATAATTAATGATGAAATTATTGCGATGCAGGGTAAAGAAATGGGGATCGATGTAAGCGAGAGTGAAATTGATGCCCTATTTCAAGAAATATTAAACTATTTTCCGAATGGTACCCCAACTCCCCAACCACAGCCTACTTCTTATCCAACCCCCACGCTTTCCAAGACACAAGAAGCGATCCTTAATGCACCCGCGGTTGCAGAAAACGAAGGTGGAGAGGCAGTATCTTCCGAAAGCGAAGCAGAGGCAACGCCTGTACCAACTGAAACAACCGCTATGCCTACGCTGGTTCCGGGACCGACTGCCACCGCATTCACCGAAACGATGTTCACAGAATTGTATCAATCTTATTTAAGTGATCTGAACACGAAAAATGTCAGTGAAAAATACCTCAGGAAGATCTTTTATCATTATCTTCTAAATCAAAAGGTATTTGAGGCGTTAATCGCAGACGTTCCTCGTGAGGTGGAGCAAATCTGGGCACGCCATATTCTTGTAACTTCAGAAGAAGAAGCGAACGATGTGCTTGCGCGTCTTGCCGCGGAAGAATGGGCTGATGTCGCCTCAGAGGTATCACTTGATACCAGCAACAAGAACAAAGGGGGGGACCTGGGAT
>JAUSPC010000116.1 GCA_030655835.1 Pelolinea sp. | reverse complement strand
TACTTTCTCGGTGCTTAATTGTCTTCCACTAAGCGACAATATTAACCGGATGTATTTTTGATACCCAAAGTGTATAGTATCTCCTGGACACCGTACAACAACATATTGCATTATTTTTATTTATGTGATATAAAATGCATTACCAAACGCATGGGTGCCCCCCTCACCCATGCGTTTGGCTTTTAATTAACTGCGTGGTATATACTTTAGGTATATAATTAATTTAGTATTTATTAAGCCAAATAATAAACGGAGGAGAAATGAAAAAACGTTTTGGTGTATTAAGAGTACTTGCATCAGTCCTAAAAGTATTGGGTATTGTGGTTGCTGCCTTTGCGGTATTGGGCGGGTTGGGTGCATTGATCATATCCATCGCCGGGGGTAATTTGTGGTCTTCTTTTGGTTATGACACAAACAGCGGATTCCTCGTCGGACTGGTCGGCTCCTTAGGTATCGTCGTTTTTGGCGTTTTCAACGCAGTAATTCTGTACGGATATGGAGAACTGCTTATGCTGTTCCTCTCCATGGAAGACAACACCTTCAAGACCGTAAAATTACTCGAAGACGTGATTAAAGACGATCAGAAATAAGAAGAAAGATCGCTATTATAAAACCGTGCATCTAAATACAATGCACGGTTTTTGTCATTATAATGAAATATCCACATTTAAGAAAATTGGAGGTTACATTGCAGAAATATGACATAGGATTGGTCGGCCTGGCAGTTATGGGGCAGAACCTGGTCTTAAATATGAGCGATCATGGATTTTCGGTAGCTGTTTATAACCGCACAACTAAAAAAACAAACGAGTTTCTCGAAACCAATGCGGAAGGGCGCGAGATCGCAGGCGTAGCATCCCTCGAGGAATTAATTCCCTTACTGAAAAAACCGCGCAAGATCATGCTCATGATCAAAGCGGGAGCACCCATCGATCTCACAATTGATGCCCTTGTGCCTTTGCTTGAAAAAGGAGATGTCATCATCGACGGCGGTAATTCTTATTTTAAGGACAGCATACGCCGGCAAACGTATCTTGCGCAAAGAGGGATCCTTTTTGTTGGAACAGGCGTTTCTGGAGGTGAGATCGGTGCTCGCAGAGGGCCCTCGATCATGCCGGGAGGTTCCGAAGGAGCCTGGCAGCTTGTGAAACTCATTTTACAAACAATCTCAGCAAAAGTTGACGGAGACACTCCCTGTTGTGATTGGATGGGTTCAGATGGCGCGGGACATTTCGTAAAAATGATCCATAACGGCATTGAATATGGATTTATGCAATTAATCGCTGAATCCTACTCCTTTATGAAAAATATATTGCACTTAAATTACGAAGAAATGGCATCCCGCTATAAAGAATGGGATTCGGGCAAATTAGATTCTTTCCTGATCGAGATCACTGGAGATATCCTGATCGTCAAAGATTCGGACGGCAGTCCGCTATTGGAGAAGATCCTGGATGCGGCTGGGCAGAAAGGGACCGGGAGATGGACCTCGGAATCCGCGCTGGAATTAGGCATTCCCCTCACCCTGGTCACCGAATCAGTTTTCGCACGCGCCCTTTCCGCTTTAAAATCTGAGCGCGTAAATGCCCATAAATTGATCCGCGGACCGGAATCTGATTTCAATGGAGATACGCAGGACCTGGTAAAAGATCTGGAAAATGCACTTTATATGGCAGAGATCATTTCTTATGCTCAGGGTTTTATGCTTTTTCGAGAAGCAGCAAAAGAATATGAATGGGACTTGGATCTATCTTCTATCGCCAATATCTGGCGTAAAGGATGTATTATCCGCTCATCCCTCTTGAAACATATCCGCGATGCATTTCTTGACAACCCAACTCTTAAAAACCTCCTCATCGACCCGTTTTTCCTAAAAATTTCCGGGGAAAATATTCCGTCTTTGCGCCGAGTAGTGTGCGCTGCTGTACAAACCGGACTGCCCATTCCGGCGTTTTCTTCCGCACTTAGCTTTTTCGATGGGTATCGATCCGCCGTCCTCCCCGCCAATCTAATTCAGGCACAACGGGATTATTTTGGTTCGCATACCTATGAGCGGGTTGACAAAGATCGAGGAGAGTTTTTCCATACCAATTGGACAGGAGAAGGCGGGGATATAACCGCCTCGACCTATACCGCTTAATTACCAGATTTTATATTAAGAATGTCATTGACTTACCTACTTTGTATTTGCTATATTAATACTGGTATGACCTCTCATCAGTTGGAGAAAAATGGATAGCTTTGAACATTGGAAACCGATCCTAAAACCAGGGGAACTCACCGAATCACGCCTGATAAACGCCTTCTTGGATAACACTTTTCCTATCAATTCAAATCTACCGGGGGAGAGGGAGCTCGCTTCCCTGTTGGGTGTGACAAGGCCAACTCTGCGGGAAGCGCTTCAACGCCTGGAAAGGGATGGATGGGTAGAGATCCGCCATGGAAAATCAACCCGTGTACGGGACTTTTGGGTCAAGGGTAATTTGGGGGTTACCATCGCCATTGCCCAACACCAGCACCCTCTTCCTTCCAATTTCATTTCTGATTTAATGTCAGTGCGCGTCCTGCTTGCACCAACATATACCACCATCGCAATGCGTAATGCCCCCAAAGAGATAGCCCAATTTCTTTCATCTGCCGTGGATCTTGAAGATAAAGCGGAAGCATTTACTTTTTATGATTGGGAATTACACTGGCAGCTCACCCTATTCGCACAAAATTCGTTTTTTACACATTTTATGAATAGCGTCCGCCGTTTATACGAGATTGTTGGGATCCCGTATTTTAGCCACACAAAAACGCGACTCCATTCTCGAAAATTCTATGCGAGTTTATACAAATTAGCCATTGAAGAAAACAGCGAAGAAACTGGAAAACTCACTTTGAAAGTAATGTCTGAAAGCGCAGCGCTTTGGGATGAGATCATGAGCAGAGAAAGTTCAATTTAATTGCCGAGGTAAAGCAATGTGGAATAATGAATGGCGCGGATCTATTTGGACTGATTTAGATCAAGAATGGGATATGATCGTAATTGGCGGAGGCATCACAGGCGCTGGCGTTTTTAGAACCGCGGTCTCCGCTGGGTTAAAAACTCTCCTTGTTGAAGCACGGGATTTCTCCTTCGGTACATCCAGCCGTTCATCGAAATTAGTGCACGGGGGTTTTCGGTATCTCTCTAACCGCCAGTACCATGTAACCTACGAGTCAGTAAAAGAAAGGCAGCGCTTATTACGCAATGCCCCCCACCTCATCACGCCACTTCCATTCAATCTTCCAAATTACCAAAAATACAACCTTCCTTCCCGGGTCCTTCATCTGGGTGTAATCATCTATGATTTGATGGCACCGAAATGGAATCATCAGGTTTTGTCTTCTAACGATATTCTGGATCGGTTCTATGGTCTCAATCATATTGGGCTAATAAAGGGTTTTCGTTATCAGGATGCAGTGCTTGATGATTCCCGATTGGTATTTCGGATCATCCGCGAAACCGTTCAGGATGGCGGGACTGCTATTAATTATGCTTCAGTAGATCACCTGCTGCGCGATAAAAATGGCGCCGTGCACGGAATTGTGGTTCGGGATACTGCATCCGACAAAGGGTTGACTGCTGAAGTGAAAGCGAAAGTAATCGTAAACGCCGCAGGTCCGTGGACCGATGAGATCAGACGTGAACTAAAAAACCCTGACCGGTTGCGTCTGCTGCGGGGCAGCCACTTGGTCTTTGAACGAGCACGCTTCCCCGCGTCAGAAGCGCTTAATTTTTTTCACCCGCACGATCGGCGGGCAATGTTCGTCATTCCATGGGAAGGAGCCACCCTGGTAGGCACAACCGATATCGATCACTCTGAAAAACAGCATAAGCTTCATAATGAACCCTGCGCGGAACAGAATGAAATTGAGTATATCCTCTCAGCTGTCGATTTTCTTTTTCCACAGCTTAATATTACGCAGACCGATATCATCTCTTCATTTGCCGGTTTACGCCCTGTGATCAATACAGGTGCGGCGACACCCTCCAAAGAATCACGCGCGCATCAGGTCTGGAATGAGGATGGGTTAATCACCATCACCGGCGGCAAACTGACAACCTTTCGTATTATGGCAAAGGATACTCTTGAAATTGCCTCCGCCTCAATTGGAAAACAAATCAAGATCAATTCCCATCAGCGAATGCTTAAAGATCTTCGAGCAGATCAGTGCGGTAAACTAGAAAAGGAAACTTGCAACCGCCTATTTGGTCGCTTTGGCGGGGAAGCCAAAGAGCTCCTCCATTTAGCGAAATCATATGAGTTGAAAAAAATTGGGCCGCTGCCCACAACCTGGGCAGAAGTGCGGTGGGCGGCTGCTTCAGAGGGTGTAGTCCATCTCGATGATTTGCTCCTCCGCCGGACACGGATTGGTTTACTTCTGCCTGAAGGCGGCAAAGCTGTTTTTCCGCGCATCCGCCAACTAGCTCAAACCGAATTAGGATGGTCTGATAACCACTGGGAAATAGAAGAAGCTCGCTATTGGGACATTTGGCAATCATTTTACAGTCCCACTCCTGGAAAGTTTTCTGAAAAATGAGTTCAATTACACAAACGAGGATCACATGACCAAAATAAAAGGTTTCACTCCTGATTGGTATGAAGGCGAAACACCCATCGGCACATACCGCTCTCTATTTAAATGGCATGATTTAAATGCATTTAAGCATCCCAACCGCGGTTTTTATAATTTATTACGAGACACATTTCAGCTATCCGATCAGGATTTCAAAGAACCAAAACTATGTTTGCAGCAACTCGATGAAAATATTCCTCCACAAATAGATCGTAAACACATTAATGCGATAGAAGCTATCGTTGGAAAACAGAATATCGCCACAGACCTCTATACCCGCGTACGAACATCCTACGGGTCAGGGATGGTCGATGCGATCCGCCTGAGAAACCACATTATTGAAAACATCAATGACTGCACCGCAGCTCCGCGTAATACTAAGGAAATCGAACAGATCGTCAAGTATTGCGATAATAATCGCATCCCCATAACCATATTCGGCGGCGGCTCCACGGTTACGCGTGGTATGGAATCCACCAAAGGGGGGGTTTGTCTTGATATGAGCATCCATATGAAAAAGATATTGAGTTTCAATGAAGAAAACCAAACCATCACCGTCCAGCCCGGGATATATGGCCCAGAGTTGGAAGATTTTCTTAATAACGCTACGGAAAAATTTGGTGCCAAAGACCGCTATACTTGTGGTCATTTTCCCCAATCCTTTGAGCATTCCAGCGTAGGGGGTTGGGTGGTCACTCGCGGCGCGGGACAAAATTCAACCTACTATGGAAAGATCGAGGATCTGGTTGTTTCGCAGGAATACATCACACCTAAGGGTACATTCCGCACATTGGATCATCCGCGTGCGGCAACTGGTCCAGATTTCGACCAGATCATGATCGGCAGCGAAGGGTGTTTTGGAGTCCTCACCGAAGTTACTCTGCGAGTTTTCAAATATCAGCCAGAAAACACACGCCGTTTCAGTTATCTATTCAAATCCTGGGAAGAAGCCATTAGCGCATACAGAGAGATCATGCAGGGAGAATTTGGATATCCTTCGGTATTCCGCTTGTCTGATCCAGAAGAAACAGACGCCGCGATGCGTATATATCAAATTCACGATAGTTTGGCGGATTCCGCGCTCCAAGCTCTTGGGTACCAGCCCATGCAGCGCTGCCTATTACTTGGATCTGCCGATGGGGACCGTGCTTTTACCAGATTAATTCAACACAAAATCAGGAGGATATGCCGCAAACACAACGCCTTTAATCTCTCACCATTCCAGGTCACTCGGAGGTGGGAGTATACTCGTTTTACTGACGCATATATGCGCGAAGATCTGCTTGATTATGATATCGTTATTGATACGCTTGAATGCGCTGTCACATGGGACCAATTACACAATGTCCATACGCAGGTCAGGCAATTTATTAAAAAACGTCCGAATACGATCTGCATGACCCATATTTCCCACGCATATCCACAGGGCGGGAATCTATACTTTATTTTTGTAATACGGTATAAAGATATTAATGATTATCTCTGTCTGCAGTACGGGATATTGGATGTAATCCAATTATCTGGAGCCGCGATGAGCCATCACCATGGAATAGGCAAACAAACTGCACCATGGTTGGGAGCACAGATCGGGGATGAATGGACACAGCTGATGGCCGCATTAAAAAAGCATTTTGATCCGCATAATATAATGAACCCCGGTGGAACTTTGGGGTTAGATATGACAGAAGAACAAAAGAACAAAAGGTGGGGGTTCGTTAAATAAACGGAGGCAGTATGGCTGAGAATTTATTATCGATCGATTGTGGAACACAATCTGTGCGCGCGCTGTTGTTCAACCCTCGGGGAGATCTGCTCGCGAAATCCCGTGTAGTGATCGAACCTTATTATTCAACCTCTCCCGGTCTGGCAGAACAGGACCCAAAAGTATTTTGGGATGCGCTTTGCCAGGCCTGCACAAAATTGTTTTCGATGCAGGGTGTGCGAAAAGACAGCATCGCGGCTGTTTCCATCACTACGCAGCGCGCCACAGTGCTTAATTTAGATAAAGATGGCAATCCCCTGCGGCCTGCGATCATCTGGTTAGACCAACGCCGGGCGGAGACATTTCCAAAAGTGAAGGGTTTTTGGGGAGCTGCTTTTACCCTGTCTGGAGCAAAACCTACCGTAGAGTATTTGCAGGCAGAGTGTGAAGCCAATTGGATCAACCTTCATCAACCTGAAATATGGGAGAAGACCTATAAATTTACTTATCTTTCAGGATACTTAACCCATTTGCTGACCGGTAAATTTGTCGATTCGATCGGCTGCCAGGTAGGTTATATGCCTTTTGATTATAAAAAGCAGGACTGGGCTGCCAGCTCTCATTGGTATTGGCAGGCTCTTACCATCAAACCCGACAAACTGGTTGACCTTGTTCCAGTGGGCGACCAACTGGGGGAGATCACGCAGAAAGCATCACGGCAATCGGGGATCCCAGCAGGTTTGCCTTTGATCGCGTCTGGTGCCGATAAAGCTTGTGAAGTGTTGGGATCTGGTAGTCTTAAACCAAACGTCGCCTGCCTTAGTTACGGAACAACTGCAACCATCAACACCACCCATGAAAAATATATTGAGATCATCCCGCTCATCCCTCCCTATCCTGCCGCTGTACCTGATTTTTACAACATGGAATTGCAGATCTATCGAGGATATTGGATGGTGACCTGGTTCAAACATGAATTCGGGTTGAGAGAACAGAGTCTGGCCGATAAAAGAGGTATTGAACCAGAAGAACTTTTTGACGAATTGGTCACAAGTGTACCCCCCGGTTCGCAGGGTCTTGTGCTCCAACCCTATTGGTCACCTGGTCTGCGCCATCCCGGACCGGAAGCTCGCGGCGCAATTGTGGGATTCAATGTCGCCCATACCCGCGCCCATATTTACCGCGCAATATTAGAAGGATTGGCTTATGCCCTCAGAGAAGGAAAAGAACGCACCGAAAAGCGTGCAAAAATAACCATCGACCAGATCCGTGTGGCTGGAGGCGGAAGCCAATCTGATGCTGCTATGCAGCTCACAGCGGATGTATTTGGCTTACCGGTCTCGCGCCCACATTTATATGAAGCCTCCGGTCTTGGCGCTGCAATGAATGCCGCTGTTGGCGCTGGTATTCACCCCGATCACTATGCGGCACTCGAAGCGATGACCCGCATCGGCGATACATTCACTCCCAACCCGAAAGCACATGCGGTTTATGATCAACTTTATAATGAGGTCTATCTAAAAATGTATAAACGGCTGCGTCCTTTTTATAAGGCAATTCAGGAGATCTCACTGCCGTCAATTTAATAAGTCAAACCAAAATAGCAGTACATATTCAATCATTCCTTGACGGTTTATTCCCACTGGGGTATAGTATGCGCAATACGGTTCCCACGCCCTCGTAGCTCAATTGGATAGAGCGTTTGCTTGCGGAGCAAAAGGCTGCAGATTCGAATTCTGCCGGGGGCACTAACATAATCGGAGCGGTTTGAACGATGAAACCCGCTCCGAAATCTTTATAGGCAGGAAAAAAATGAACACTTTTAAAAAACAAATTCTTTTATCCAATGATGATGGGATTGACTCACCCGGTTTATGGGCAGCCGCGGAAGCGCTATCCGAATTGGGATACGTGACCGTCGCGGCACCGCGCGAGCATATGTCTGCAACCGGACGCGGATACCAGAAAAATTCAGACGGCATGATCACCAAAAAACAAATGAACATTCGCGGGCAGACCTGGGATGTATACGCAGTAGGTGGTTCTCCTTCCCAATCCGTTGCGCATGGGGTTTTAGAAATAGTTCCATTCAAACCCGATCTGGTTGTTGCCGGTATAAATTACGGGGAAAACTTGGGCACTGATGTCACTTGGTCCGGGACTGTCGGTGCAGCGATCGAAGCAGCAACACTCGGAATCCCGGGATTGGCGATGTCACAGCAGATATTTTTTGAAAGTTGGGACAGAGACCCAATGAGTATTGATTTCAGCCCATCCGCGTATTTCACTAAATATTTCGCCAAACTCATGCTCGAAAAGCAGCTCCCGGAAGACGTCGATGTGTTAAATGTGGTCGTCCCTGCTGAAGCCACACCTGAAACACCTTGGAAAGTGACACGCTTATCTGATCTGAGATACTTCAGACCGTATGTTGAAAGAGAAGGTAGTTTTGAAGAAAAGGGCCGCATCCGTTCCCGTATGTTGGAAACAAAAGACATTATTCCAGGAAATGATATCCACACCGTCCGGGTTGAGAAAACTGTATCCGTAACTCCGCTGAGCGTAAACCTCACCTCGCGCACAGACCTCAAAGAATTTGAAGATCTGCTGCGGTCGAACAAATAACAGCTTTTAGAAAAATTAAATCCTTTTACTCAAAGTACCTTGATCGCGCATCATTTAGAACAAACAGGCATAGAAAATGAACCGTTCTGAAAAACACATTCTTCTTTCCAATGACGACGGAATTGACTCCCCGGGTTTATGGGCAGCTGCAGAAGCGCTTTCCGAGTTAGGGTATGTGACCGTAGCGGCGCCGCGCGACCACATGTCCGCAACAGGTCGTGGATTCCAAAAGAATTCCGATGGCATGATCACTAAAAAACAAATGAATGTGCATGGAAAATTATGGGATGTTTTCGCGGTTGGTGGTTCGCCTTCCCAATCAGTGGCACATGGGATTTTTGAGCTGTCTCCGCGCAAACCAGATCTGGTTGTCACTGGGATTAATTTCGGCGAAAATTTTGGGAATGATGTGACCCTTTCCGGCACTGTCGGTGCCGCCATCGAAGCCGCATCACTGGGTATTCCAGGATTGGCAATGTCACAGCAGATCCTTGTTGAGAGTTGGGATACCTATCATAAAGATATTGATTTTGCAGTTTCCGCGTACTTCACCAAATACTTTGCCAAACTAATGCTCGAAAAACAGCTTCCAAAAGATGTGCATGTAGTGAATGTGGTTGTACCGGCCGAAGCCACCATTGAAACTCCCTGGAAAGTCTCTCCTCTGGCAAATACGAGATATTTCAAACCCTATGTGATCAGGGAAGGGAAGTTGGAAGACGAGGGTCGTATCACCTCCCATATTTTAGATCAGGCCGAAATAGAACCCGGAAATGATATTCATACAGTGCGTGTCGAAAAAATGGTGTCCGTAACGCCGATCAGTATCAATCTCACTTCCCGCACAGATCTTCCACAGCTTGAAAAGCTGCTGCGGTCAGACTGATCGCATTTAAATAAACAACTATTTATTAAGAAGTAAACCTGATCGAGATGACATCGCCATCCTGAACAGGATATTGTTTTCCTTCCAGCCGCAATTTTCCTTTTGATCTGCCTTCTGCCATGCTGCCGGTATCCATCAGGTCATCATAGGTGATCACTTCCGCGCGGATGAAGCCTTTCTGAAAGTCCGTATGGATCTCCCCGGCCGCTTCCGGAGCCAATGCCCCTCGCCGAACGGTCCACGCCCGCACCTCATCCTCGCCGACGGTGAAGAAAGACAGCAACCCCAGCAGGTCGTAGGATGCTTTGATCATTCTGCTGAGGCCTAATTCCTCAATGCCGTATTCATGCATAAAAAGTTCAGCATCCTCTTCCGATAATTGACCCAGGTCCATCTCCAATTTCCCCTGCAGTCCAACCATTTGGCTGTGTTGATGATCGTAAGTAATATCAGGCTGCGCTTGTCCCTCTCCCAAATTGAATAAAATCAAAAGCGGTTTCCTGCTCAGAAAACCAAACCCGGAAATTAGTTTTTCTTCCTCCGCCGATAGAGAGATGTCCCGCAGTGGTGTACTGGTGGATAATGTATCCCGTAGTTTATTGAACAATTCTGCCTCTCGCTCAACATCAGCCTTGTCCCGCCCGGCGCCTTTTTTCTGTTCTTCTGCCAATCGTTCCAATTTGCGCTCGACCATAATCTGATCATTCAGAAGAAATTCTTCATCCATCAGTTGAATGTCGCGCATTGGATCAACACTTTCAAGGATATGCGGGACCAGATAACTTTCAAAACAGCGCACCACCTCAATGAAACCGTCCATTTGGGTTAATTGATTTAATAATTGTCCGCTGATCTCCCCTTTATCCGCCCCGCTGCCCAGTCCGGCAATATCCGCGTACATGACCTTTGCGTAGATCGTTTTCTTTGGCTTGAACATGTCCGACAATCGGTCCACGCGCTTGTCCGGCACATCGATCACTGCAGTGTGCACTTCCATCCTGCCGACAGCCGCACCGGTTGGTTGGTCGCCGTGCGTAACTGTATTGAAAATGGTGGTCTTCCCTGATTGCGGTAACCCTATGATCCCTAGCTGCATAATTATCCTGTCATTAAATGTATCTATCTCGATTATATTCGCTACGGGATTTTACA
>JAUSPC010000010.1 GCA_030655835.1 Pelolinea sp. | reverse complement strand
AACAAAGGAACGCTTGAGCAATGCGTTTGTCCTCATTGTGGTGAGAGTGATAATGCTCTCAGTAAAGGCGAAACATCTTTGGAATTAATGAAAATCAAATAAAACTATTTAGGAGAAATAAATGGTAGAGATAAAAGTATTGGGCCCTGGGTGCGCGAATTGCAAACGTCTGGAACAGATTGCCCGCAAAGTAGTTGACACATTGTCAGCAGATGCCAATATTGAGAAAGTAACGGATTACAAGCAGATCGTTGACCTGGGTGTGATGGCAACCCCCGGCCTGATCGTAAATGACGAGGTTGTTTCCAGCGGTCGCATCCCTTCTGAAACAGAAGTTACTGATTGGATCATTAAAGCTTTAGAAACAAATTAATACATCACATTGAAATGCCCTGTTCCACAGGGTTTTTCCTTGCATAATACATATTCACTTATAGGAATATTATCTTGAGGTACAAGAATGAATAATATATTGAGTACTGTAACAAACCTTCTGTATGGAGGACTGGGAAATTTAGCGGCTTATCTGGCTGCACATGTATTGTTGTGTTTACTCCCAGCATTTTATATCGCTGGCGCGATGACCGCATTAATTCCAAAAGAAATGGTCACGCGCTACCTGGGCCGCAACACACCTAAATTTATATCTTATCCAGCAGCAGCTGCTGCTGGATTTTTGCTCGCGGTTTGCTCATGTACAGTCATTCCATTATTCGCTGGCATTCACAGAAAAGGTGCGGGGTTAGGGCCTGCGATCACCTTCTTATTTGTTGCTCCTGCTGTGAACATCCTCGCCCTTACTTATACCGGTACGGTCATCGGGATGGATCTCGCAATTGCGCGCTTGGTGCTTTCAATTGCTTTTGGTATCGGTATTGGAATTATCATGGCGTTGATCTTTCATAAAGAAGACGCTGAACACGATAAAGCGACAGATGCCATGTTCGTAGGTCAAGCTGTCATGCGTCCCGCAGCGATCGCTTTTTTACTCCTTCTGGTAGCTCTACTGATAATTGGAACATTCCAGATTGATGCGCTTAAGAATGTGTATTATCAATTCAATCTGCCGATTTCTGGAACAGATCGATTTCAAGGCTTTCTTCATGCCTTAGTTCCATTTGATCCTACGCGCGGAGAAGAAGGTGTAACTGTCCAAGGTGCAGTTCTTATCGGATTGCTTGCTTTGCTAGGAATCACTTCTTGGAAGGGACTTGACAAGATCCATGATGGTTTTAATGCTTGGACTTGGATCTCAACCGCTTTGATAGGGCTAACCCTCATATTCGCATCCCTTGGTTTATCGCCATCGCCTGATGCGCTTCAGGTGCAGCTTACAGGAAAATTCATTGGCGTGTTCCTCTCAATCATCCTGCTTGGCTGGATGTTGAAATATAAATTGAATGAAGATGAGATTCGAGATTTTCTCTGGGAGACCTGGCGTTTTATTAAGCAGATATTCCCACTTCTCATCGTTGGTGTTTTTACGGTGGGTATTTTCCGCGGATTGATCAAACCTGAATGGGTGCAGTTCCTGGCTGGCCAAAACACTGTATTTGGAAATTTTATCGGAGTGGTGTTTGGCGTTTTCATGTACTTTCCAACCCTGGTGGAAGTACCGATTGCGCAAATGTTTTTAGGCCTTGGAATGCACCGAGGACCCCTACTTGCATACCTGATATCAGATCCTGAGTTGAGTTTACAAAGTATCCTCATCACAGCGACGATCATCGGGAAGCTCAAAGCATGGGTGTATGTAGGATGGGTCGCATTGTTCAGTACAATTGCAGGGCTATTATACGGAGCATGGGTCAACGGAACCAGTATCTGGATCGTCGCTGCATATTTATTCACATTTATGCTTATACTCTTCGTGATCTTCTGGTTAGTGGATCGCAATAAACGCGGGCAGGTGCTCTCTGCGCATGCGGAACAATAATATATCTCGCTTATAAAATTGTCCGTGATTAAAGAAATAATACGAGATAATTGATAACTGATTATTAATTTTTAAGGAGGATCCAATGGGAAAAGAGTATAAAAAGATCATTTGCTATAAATGCAAAAAAGACACTGGTTATACAGAAGAAATAATCGTCAAAGGGAATATAAAAGAAGATATTAAATGTCCGCACTGCGGTACAGTTGTGATTACATCAGAGATTGATTATTGCTAAATTTTTGATTATTAAGATTAAATGTAAAAACCCGCAAAGTATTTCCTGGGGTTCTCCATTTGAACCATTTCTATTGAAATGTGGTGGATTTGATTTTTTTCAATTAATTTAATCTTTTTGAATTGAAACTTGATTTGATTCTCATTACTGTATATTCATCATAAATATTGGATTACTTCTCAATTCCAAATGTTTCTAATCTCTCCCGAATTAATTTCATCGAAATTTTTTCGCCCATGCTTAAAATTTCTTCATTGATTTTTACCACTGGTAATTTGGCGTCTGGTGGCAGGATTGGACAATCTGGGTCGAAAATATCAAAGTACTTAACTGCAACCTGATCGCCGTATAAGGCAGTCATCTTGGATGCGAACCATTTTGATAACTTCCGCCAATTATCTCGCGGACCATTTTCACAAGCTACAAGGGATCCAATAATCATAATTTCAGCTTTTAGCATACCTACCCGCAGCATCCCGGCCCCGAATTAGGCGCGCAGCCCGGAGGATTAAAAGATGATCCCCCACTGGTGCGAATAAATAATCCTCCTGAAATAATCTGGCGAGTTTCCTGATAGCCACATTTCGGGCAGGGAGGTTGTAAACCGTTTTCTTTTTCCTGAATTGTAGCGCGCACATCAAATGGTTCGCTGCAATTTTCACACATAAATTCGTAAGTAGGCATATTAGTTGTCCATTAGCAATTAGATTTTTTTGCGAGTGACGCGAAATCGATTCCAAGCAAGTTGCTGATTTCCGCGTTGATCTCACGCAGCTTCCCAATCGCTTCCTGTTGAGAATGTGCGTAGAAATTAATCACTTCATTTTCCTGGGCTTTGGTCTGCAGCAAACGGAGCTTTTCCAGGTCTTGCTGTGTAACCTGGTTGTTGTTTTGTTTTTGGCGGATATCTCTCTGGAGACCTGACAAGTCCTCCATGATTTTATTAGCCGCAACATCCTGGGTAAACCGCTTTTGGGCGATCTGGTAATATTTTACTGGTTCAGAAAATTTAATCCGCTCAGTCAAATTATTTAAAGCCAATTCAAGATTTTCGGGAATGTTCGTTTTTATAGTCATTTTTTCACCTTATCCACAGCAGCTCGCACCGCATGAAGTAGCATAATCAAGCCCACAGTTATCAGAAATCACCTGCGCACATTCTCTGCAAAGAGATTGGAATTCTTCTTGCGCATCGAAAAATTCCTGAACGGATTTAAACCCCTGGAAGGCAATCCATAATTGTTCAAGGTCTTTTTGTTCAGCCTGGTAGATTGTATTGAACATTTGTTTTGTCTGTAAATCTCTTGCTTGGGCACGGTATTCCTGCAGCGCCTTTTGTGCCTCGGGATCGTTTTGGAAGCTTTCATTCGCGCTTTCATAATTCTTGTAGTGCGTTGTTTCAACCAGCGCATTAGTGAAATCGCGAATCGCGTTGCTTAATTCCAATTCTGTACTAATTTCAATTTCAATTTTGTTTTTAGTAATCATGTTTACCTTTTTCTTTCAAAATAATGGTTTGAAGATTTTGGAACCAATCAGGATGAGCAAATCTTGAGTAAGGTCGGGATTTTTTCAGCTATGTCATCCCGTACTTGCCTGAACGCCTTCATAATAGTTGCTTCATCTCCTCTGGCTTTGGTAGGGTCAGTAAACCCCATGTGCATTCTCTTTCCCTTGCCAAGCCATAAGGGGCATTTTTCAGCGGCTGAATCGCATACAGTGATAACCAGATCAAAATCGTGGCCAAAAAATCCATCCACGGTTTTTGTGTGCCCTTGATGATCAATCCCGATCTCTTTCAGCACTTCAATTGTATAAGGATGTACTCTATCCGCTGGTTGCGTTCCCGCGCTGTACGCTTTCCATTCTGAACCCAGCCTGGTATTGATAATTGCTTCCGCCATCTGGGAGCGGCACGAATTTCCGGTGCAGACAAAAACCACTTCTTTTTTTGACCGCGGTTTTTGGCTGCGATCATCGCTGCTGTTGTGGTTTTCCATAGATTTTCTCCCCAAGCTCTGTTAGCATTTTCAAACCTTTTATCTCCTGAGGTAATAGTGGAATTTGGACAATTGGGACATTGAATTTTCTGGAAATCTCTTGTAGATATTTATTTTGCATCGCTCGGCGAGAGTGCACAAAAGCGTTATCCGTCTGCTCTTGCGGAATAATGTAATTAGCCACAACCATCCCGGTGTGAATGTCCAAAGTGGCTAATTCCTGTGATGCCCGATACGCTTCCAGAATAGGTGTGGATTCTGGAAACATGACAAATGAAAAGGTGCTTTGTGCCGGATCCTTCATCATGTCGATCACTTTGCCAAATTTCTGTTTGGCCGCATCATCGGCAGCTTCTGTGTCGATAGATGCGAAGGCTTTGATATCAATCTGTTTGCTCCAGTCAACCGGTAATTCCAGTAATCTCAATGTATGGCCGGTAGGGGCGGTGTCAAACACAACCGCTTTCCATTCACTTTGCGAAGCCAAATCGATAAACTGGTCAAAGGCAGCCATTTCTTCCGTGCAGGGAGAATCCAATTCCTCTTCCATTGTTTTGATAGCTTCAGGTGGACGGCCGCGTTTTTTGGCGTCATCCAATATGCGTTTTTTATATTCTTCGGCAGCGGATTTCGGATCAATCTTGGCTGCCCATAAATTTTCAATCCCGGGAATAGGCGCGGGGTGATCGCCAACTGCAATTCCCAGAACATCTCCCAAATGCGCGGCCGGGTCGGTTGTCACCAATAAAGTCTTGTATCCGCTGCGGGCCAGCCAAATCGCGGAAATGCATGACGCAACTGTTTTACCAACCCCGCCTTTACCTGCGAAAAACACCGTGTGGCGGTGGCCGTTGCTGGATAATTCGTGTATAAAGGGAAGTGATAGCTTTGATATTTCTTGAACAGCATTTTCTTCAAATTCAATAACTTTTATTTCCTTTTCCATTTCCCCGTCAAAATAAACACGCCCCACATCTCGTAAACGCTCAACCCCATTTATTTCCCCGCTGAGCAGCCTCATCTGCTTTTTAGAAAAAGTAAATTCCCGGTTGATTCGGTCCAAGTAACCATACTGCATTTTTGCGCGGGCTGAAAACAATGGGTTGGATTGCGCCTCAGCGGGAATAACACCATTGACAATTAATTGGAAAGAGTGGATATCCAGTTTTTCCAATTCCCCGATAGCACGTTTAGTCTCTTTGATAGCGATCGCTTCAGGCTGCAAGACGAAGTTGAACACAGTACGGCCGGTATCCCGCAGCATCCCCAAAGCGCGCTCATATTTATGTTTTGCGTCCTGGATGGCCGCGGCAGGTCCGATGCATGTTTGGCCGCTACCCTCACTGGCCGCATCAATGGATTGGCTCCATTCCGAGGGAAGCTCCAAAAGCCGTATGGTATGCCCGGTGGGTGCGGTATCAAAAATAATAGTGTCAAATTCCTGCTCATCTTTCATTTCAGTATCCAGAAAATCCGTAAACCGGTCAAAAGCTGCTACTTCAGCCGTGCAGGGGCCGCTCATTTGTTCTTCCATCACCTGAACAATCTGGGGAGGGAACGCTGCGCGGATAGGCGCCATTGCTTTATCAATGTATTCAGAGGTAGCGATATCCGGGTCAATTTCCATCGCCCACAGATTTTTTACCCCGCTGACGGGCGTAATTTCGTGCCCGATCTTCTGTTCAAAAACGTCTGCCAGATTAGATGCGGGATCAGTGGTAACAATGAGGGTTCGCTTACCTTCATCTGCTAAACGCACAGCAGTGACGCATGCCATGCTGGTCTTTCCTACACCGCCTTTTCCGGAATAAAACAAATATTGTGAACCCATTATGCCCTTTCGTTTAATGCAATTTCTACTTCAGCAAGGGATGGGTATCCGCCAGACTTGATGACATTTCCATTAAACACAATGATCGGCAACGCAGCTATCTGGCGCTCACGGACCAGCCGCATAACGCCTTCATTATTCAAAAATGCGTTTGGATCGCTGACCATCTGATAGCGTTTGACCACAATCCCTTTCGATTGAAGGGCAAATATCATCTCATTCACATCCAGTAAGGTCTGGTCCAAAACAGGCCCGCACACCCCTGTTGGGCAGCACATCGGCGGATCAAAAATCTCAACTATTTTTCCACTACCAAATTCTGTTTGTTGTTGCACGGTTGAAGGTTGTATCATCGTTGTTCCTTTTTAAATTTGTTGTTTTGCTTTTGGAAGGATTTTTTCGGCAAAAGACATTACCTCATTCACCGGCCCGCAGGTTGGCTGTCGAGGTTGAATACGGTCAGGATCAAGAAAATTATTCAAGTATTCATGTAATTCTTTATAGGCACTTTGGTTAATAGTGTAGTAGATCCAACGCGAGTCCCTGGGGTCTCGTTCAATATTTACCAATCCCGCTTCTTTTAGAATTCGCAAATGGTGCGATATTAAATTAGGCTGCAAATTCAAGGAATCAGAAAACTCACAGTTGCATTGGGTTCCATTTAGTATCAGATTTAGAAGGAGTAACCGCTTTGGGTCGCCTAACGCTTTTAAACATTGCGCAATTTTTTCTATTTCCATTGTTTTTGGATCCTTTTATAATACTTCAATGTTTGTTGAATTATATAGCTGCATTATTTTATTGTCAAGTCAGATAATAGAGATTGTTGAAAAACAAATGACAAAATTGACAATTTAAGACAACTTTAATAAAATTAGTCTGACCGAAGAAAAGAGGCAGACATGACGCAGGAAC
>JAUSPC010000207.1 GCA_030655835.1 Pelolinea sp. | reverse complement strand
GTTCGAACTCTTCATCAAATTTGAAGGATTGAACCCTACCGGATCTTTTAAAGACCGCGGTATGACAGCAGCCGTAAGTGAAGCTTCATTTAGAGGCGCTAAAACAGTCATTTGCGCGTCTACTGGAAATACAGCTGCGTCTGCAGCAGCATATGCTGGAAGAGCTGGAATGCGATCAGTTGTTATTATCCCAGCCGGGAAAGTAGCTGCCGGAAAATTAGCTGGAGCGATCGCATATGGTGCTGACGTTATTCAGATCGACGGCTCCTTCGATGACGCCCTTTCGTTGGTTGTTAAAATATCTGAAAAGCACCCCATCGCGCTCGTCAATTCCTTGAACCCTTTCCGCTTGCAGGGACAAAAAACAGCAGCGTTTGAAATATGTGACGCGCTTGGAGATGCACCAGATTGGCTCGTTCTCCCTGTAGGCAATGCCGGAAACATCACAGCTTACTGGATGGGGTTCACTCAATACAATAAAGTTAATCACACCCGGCTTCCGCATATGTTTGGTGTACAAGCGGCTGGAGCCGCCCCACTAGTACTTGGTCATTCTGTTGAGCAGCCAGAAACAGTTGCCACTGCGATCCGTATTGGTAAGCCGGCTCGCGGAGAAGAAGCATTATTAGCAGCTCAATCTTCAAACGGGATGATTGTTAGTGCAACAGATGAAGAGATTCTATCCGCTCAAAAGCTTCTCGCTTCCTCCGGCATCTGGGTGGAACCAGCATCAGCTGCAGGGATTGCAGGATTAGGGAAGAGTATTAAAGAAGGAAAGATCGATCTTAAAGATAAAAAGGTGGTCGCAGTTTGTACTGGTCACGGGCTGAAGGATCCTGATATCATCACTGAGAATTTCAAACATCCAAAAACCCTCCAACCTATCCTCAGTATCATCGAACAGGAAATACTAAATGGTTGACACAATTTTCACCGTTCACCTTCCAGCAACGACGGCAAATCTTGGACCAGGTTTTGACTGTCTGGGTTTGGCGCTTGACCTCTTGAATACAATTACATTTTCTTTGGACAACGATCCAAAAACCGTAACGGTCGATGGCGAAGGAAAAGGTATCCTACCTGAAAATGAAGAAAATCTGATCTTTTTGGCAACAAACCGATTGGCAGGGTCCCATGGTTCATCATTACCTGAAGGACTTCACATTCATTGCCAAAACAATATCCCAATTGCATCTGGACTTGGTTCCAGTGCCTGTGCAGTAATCGGCGGATTGGTTGGTGCAAGGAAATTATTAGGACTTGATATCAGCGATCAGGAACTCCTGCAAACCGCCGCACAAATTGAAGGACATGCGGACAACGCAGCTGCCTGTCTTTTTGGCGGTTTGATTCTTGTAGGCAATGAAAAGGGGATTTTTAATACTACTCATTTAGAAATGGAACCCTTAACAGCTATTGTTGCAGTTCCTGAATTCTCATTTTCAACCGAAGCAGCTCGCAAAGCGCTCCCAGTTGTTGTCCCATTAAGCGATGCTGTGTTAAATATCAAACGAACAGTTGAGCTGGTGCAAATCTTAGGAAAAGGAAAATATGAGCATCTAAAAACCGCTATGTACGATAATCTTCACCAGGTTTATCGATTGCCACTCCTGCCGGGAGCGGAGGAAGCTATGCGGGCGGCAATTGCCGCCGGCGCTTATGGAACATGTTTATCAGGAGCTGGACCGAGTGTGATTGCGTTTTCAAATCGAGAAAATGCACAGGGGATAGGTAAAGCCATGCTGACTGCCTATGAAGAAGTTTCTCTCTCGTCTCAATTTTTTTTACTTGCCTGCCCTGCAAAGGGTTATTTTGTAACTTGATCCAAAAGAGAGAGGATATCGGATCCTCCCTCTTTTTTTTACCTATATATCGTTTTTTGTCTGGAAGTTTTTGGTAGCTGCCATGATCACCCGCACAGCTTCAATAATTTTCTCTCGGACCAATCTCAATTCAGGTTCAACTGCTTTGACGGTCTCCCCCGCTTGGAGAGTATCTACAACCCTGCCGCTGGTATCGAATCCACTATGCAGATCCATAAAAATCTGAACTGCTATGTAGGCATTTTCAGCTTCATCAATGAGCAATTTGGCTTGCGTAATTGCTCCTTCCAAATCGGCAACATTTTTACCCTCATCATCAAGCTCATCAATACGTGTTTCCGCACGAAAAATCGCATCCTCTGCTCTATCAAGAGACACACCAAAAAAATCGGTCATACTTCTCTGGTAGCGGAATGTATGCATCAAAACGCCCTCTAAAAACATTTTTACACCAGTTCTATCATAGGGTTTTTCCGGGGCAGTAATTGGGTCATCTTCTATGTCCGCATGTACAGGGGTAATACCTCCTGTAATCAATAATCCACAAACCACTAATAAAGATATCCATCCACTCAACTTTTTTGTATCATTTGCAACCATTTTTACTCCTTTTTTATTTATCTTGCTTTCAGATTAATAAATTAATGTGACCTGTTCATTATGCAGAAGTAAAAAAGATGTAAAAAAACCGCGGTATTAATCCGCGGTTTGGTGATTTTCTAAAGACTTATCTATTTAAATAACAATATTCACCAAGCGACCGGGAACATAAATGATCTTTCTGGGTTGTTTATTTTCCATATATTTCAGGATATTTTCGCTTGTAAGAGCAATTTCTTTCGCTTCGTCTTCGCTGATATCCGCAGGCACATTCACTTTATCGCGCAATTTCCCATTTACCTGTAAAACCAATTCTATTTCTTCCTCAATCGTGGCTTCATGATCTACTTCTGGCCATTCCTGCTGGTGGATTGAATATGGCTTACCCAAACGCGCCCATAATTCTTCCGCAATGTGTGGGGTAATCGGCGCCATCATGCGCAGATAAATATCCACTGCTTCATTCCAGATTTCAGTACCCCATCCACCTTGATCTTTGAATGTGATCATTTCATTGATAAGCATCATTTGTGCAGAAATGATGGTATTAAATTCAAATTGTTCAAAATCGCGGGTGACTGATTGCAATGCCTGGTGCAGCTTCCGTCGGATATCCTTTTGCATTTTTTCGGTCGGTTTGCCCTTTTTCCCATCCTCTAAAAAAGTGCTCCAAACCCGACCTAACCATCGGTATGACCCTTGAATGTTGCCATCATCCCATGGTCCACCTTCCTGCCATCGATACCCGAAACAGAGATACGCACGCACCGTATCAGCGCCATAGCTTCCTACTTGTTTATCAGGATCAACCACGTTCCCGCGTGATTTACTCATTCTTTGTCCATCAGGGCCTAAAATCTGCCCCTGACTTCGGAACTGCAACATCGGCTCATCCCCTTTTAATACACCCAGATCACGAAATACTTTTTGGAAAAACCTCGTATAGATCAGGTGCATTGTCGCATGTTCTGTTCCGCCAGTATACGTATCAACTGGCATCCAATAATCGTATTCTTTCTGGTCAAAGGGCCAAGTATCACAATGCGGGCTTAGATAGCGTAAATGGTACCAAGAGGAGCACATGAATGTATCCATGGTATCCGTTTCCCGTTCCGCTTCACCTCCGCATTCTGGGCAAGTTGTAAATCGCCAGAAAGGGTGCAGCTTAAGCGGGCTTTCACCTGTAGGTTTCCACTCCACATCATCTGGGAGAAGAACAGGTAGCTGCTCTTCTGGAACTGGAACTGCGCCACACTTTTCACAGTATATTACAGGGATCGGTGCACCCCAATAGCGCTGACGCGAGATCAGCCAATCCCGAATTCTATAAGTAACAGCTGAGGTTCCGATCTTTTTTTCTTCAATAAATGTGACCGCTCTTTCAATTGTCTCTTCAGCTGGGGTACCTGTCAAAGGTCCTGAGTTGACCATCACCCCGTAGGCAGGTACTGCTTCCGTCATTGCTGCACCGTCTAATTTGGGCAAATCTTCCGGTTGGATCACAACCCGAATTTCAATTCCAAATCTGCGGGCAAAATCAAAATCTCGTTGGTCATGCGCCGGAACCCCCATGATCGCGCCTGTCCCATAGGTCATTAATACATAATCAGCAACCCAAACCGGGATCTTTTCTCCATTCACTGGATTGATCGCATATCCACCGATAAAAACACCCGTTTTATCTTTATCATTAGACTCGCGTTCAATTTCCGTTCGTCTTACGGCTTTATTAATATATTCATTAACTTCTTCTTTCTTATCAACTGAAGTTAATTTTTCAACAAGCGGATGCTCGGGCGCCAAAACCATAAATGTTGCGCCCCACAGCGTATCCGGCCGTGTTGTAAATACTTCCAATGGGTCACCATCCTGAGTCTTAAACACAACGGATGCACCTTTCGATTTGCCGATCCAGTTTGTCTGTAATGCACGCACACGGTCAGGCCAATCGATCTGGCTGAAATCAAGCAGTTCATCAGCATAATTCGTTATCCGAAAGAACCACTGGGCAAGATCTTTTTTGATGACAGGGGTTTCACACCGTTCGCAGTGGCGGTCATCACCCCAAACCTGTTCCCTTGCCAAAGTTGTGTTGCACTGAGGACACCAGTCCACTGGCGACATCTTTCGATATGCCATGTCATTTTTTAGAAGTTGAGCGAAAAACCATTGGGTCCATCGATAATATTCCGTATCAGCTGAAACGGCTTCACGCCGCCAATCAAACATCGTTCCCATTGTGCGGAGCTGCCCGCGCATGTGCTCAATATTCGAATATGTCCATTTTTTCGGGTGAATGTTACGCTGGATCGCTGCATTTTCTGCAGGTAAACCAAAAGCATCAAAACCCATTGGGAACATCACGTTGAAGCCCTGCATGCGTAAATAACGGGCTCGGGCATCAGAAGGTGTCATCGCATACCAATGTCCAATGTGAAGATTTCCCGATGGGTAAGGTAGCATGGTCAAGGCATAATATTTCTTTTTATTGGGATCAATATCCGCATGATATAGGCCATCACACTCCCATTTCTCCTGCCATTTCTTTTCGATATCTTCCGGCATATATCTTTCAATTTTCTTGACCATAATTCCTCTTTATATATAAAAATTCCTCCGCCATCAGGGACGAAGGTTTTCTCCGCGGTACCACCCTGGTTGCTCAATTATGAGCCACCTCAGTGTGCTTTAACGGGCATTCCCGGAAAGAGTTACTTGATCTTCACCCTCTCAGCGTGGCTAAAAAAGCCTGACAGGCGAGTTCTGCCTGATGCGCTCCGCCGAACACAACTGCCTGGATTTCAGCATATTAACCAGACTCTCTTGCGGATGGCGTACTACTCCTGTCTTCGCTTTTAGTGGACCCAGAGGGATTTGAACCCTCGACCTTCTCAATGCCATTGAGACGCGCTCCCAACTGCGCTATGGGCCCATATTCTTTTACCCAGTGGACCTGGAGGGACTCGAACCCTCGACCTCGTCAGTGCGATTGACGCGCGCTCCCATCTGCGCTACAGGCCCTTCTCTATCGGGTAGGCAAATTCTACCCGTCCGTTTATTGCATGTCAAGCAAAACTCACGCGGATGAGAGTATACCATAGCGACTTTCATCACCCATTGGTTATTTTAGTTATTGTTTCAATTAATGTTGGAGTATTTATATAACGGATGGCTCGAAGTCCTGCGATTTCTGCGCCCTCCACATTGGCCGTTATATCATCAATAAAAAGCGTTTTTCCCGCCTTCACACCCATTTTTTCAACCATTAGTTGATAGATTTTCGGGTCGGGTTTACGCAATCCTACTTCATATGAAAAGAGAGACACATCGAATTCATCAATGAAATAAAATCTTGCCCCCAGAAGCCGCCTTGCATTCACCCAGGCATTACTAAGCAGCCCTAAACAATATTTTGACTTCAGTGAAACCACGAAACTGAGTAGGACATCATCAATGGCGTCTCCAGAAAAATATTCGTCATAAATCACCTGGTAATTATCGATTGGTTGATTAAATTTTCGCAGTACCGTTTTCCAGTGATCCTGATCAGAAATCTCTCCAATTTCTGAGCGAAGAGATGTGTCACTAGAGAATATGAACGATTCCAATTCTTCCCTAGTTGTTCCAAAACGTGAGGCCAGTGCTTCGCGAGGGTGGGGGTCAACTGTCTTTAATAAAACTCCACCCATGTCAAAAATGATCGCTTCAATAAGGTTGGCCATTAAAATTACCTTTTTTTATTTGAGCTTGATTATAGCAATAATGTATGATCGTTCTTTTTTTCATAACTTTAACCAATTGTCTTATAGCGCTTTTTTAATGCCTATTTTTGAATTATGAAAATAATTCTTGATTGAATCTTAGAAATAGTGATCCATTGATGAAGTAAAAATGTATAATTTGACGATATGGATAATTTTCAACAATTAGTCGCTCACAATTTGGGAATTACATTATCAAATGCACAAACAGATATGTTTGCATTATTTGAAGAGATCTTGCTAAAATGGAACAAAAAATATAACTTAACCGCAATAACTAACCCAGATGAAATTAGGATCAAACACTTCTACGATTCTCTCACTTGCTTTTCGATGATCCCGGTTAACGAGACCATCATGCTCATTGATATAGGTACAGGAGCAGGATTCCCGGGAATCCCACTAATAATTATTAATCCTTTAATTCAGCTCACATTAGTAGAGTCGATCGCTAAAAAAGCTGATTTTTGCCAGATCGCGTTAAATGAGCTCGGTTTCAAAGATACACATGTAGTCACATCCCGGGCGGAAACAATTGGGCAAGAACCAATCCATCGAGAGCACTATGATTGGGCTGTCGCGCGCGCGGTTGCACCTTTGTCTGTTTTGGTAGAATATTCGCTTCCTTTGGTTCGAGTTGGTGGCAGCGTGTTGGCACAGAAAGGAATTGAACTAGACACAGAGATCAATGAGGCCAAAAAAGCGATTTCCTTACTCGGGGGAAATGTTGTCTCTACGCTCCCAATATCTTTACCAAACAATATGGGCAAACGCACATTGATCCAAATAGGTAAGAAAAAACCGACTCCCGCAATATACCCCCGACGTCCCGGTACACCCAAAAAAAGTCCCTTGATTTAGCTTGTCTTATTCGATCTTCCCACTCTGGATATGCCAGATCTTGCTTTTCTCGATAAAGGATTTATCAAATAAGTGCAAGTCCGTTGTAGTTAGGATCGACTGCGAGTTCTCCTCTAACACACTCAACAGATCCTTTCGCCGTTGATGATCTAATTCGGCTAATGTCTCATCCAACAATAGTACAGGTGTTTCGCCAGTTTTTTTCTCAAGCCAATGCATCTCCGCTAATTTCAAGGTCATTACTGCTGTTCTGATCTGTCCGCGCGACCCATATATGCCCAGATCAAGATCGTTCACCATAAAACGCATGTCATCACGATGTGGGCCAATCGTCGTAACCCCTCGGCGAACTTCCTCATCCTGAATTTCCAGTAACTTTTTCAGAAAATATTCTTTTATCTGATCTGGCTCTTTATCAGTTGTTTCTGTGTGCATTAATTCTAATGGGAGCGGATCTCGATCCTCTTCAGACACAATCAAAGATGGCTGGTAAGCAAGTTTGATCTTTTCACTATTATGAGTTAATTGTTCATGGTGAATATACATTTGTTCATTCAAAGAATTAACCGCGCATTCTCGTATGGAAATGATCACTGCACCATTTTCCGCAATCAAGTTATCCCAGTAAACTAATTGATCCCGACTACCACCTTGTTCTAAAAGCTGTTTGAGGAGCGCGTTTCGGCGGCTGATTGCCTGATTGTAGATACTTAAGGAACGCACATAACCTGGAAAGGCTTGTGAAATAGTTCGGTCAAGATATTTTCGACGTTCATCTGGACCATCTTCAATAATGCGGGTCATTTGCGGCAAGAAAATCACTGAATTAAAATAGCCTACAGATTCCAACAGTTTACGCTTACCGCCATCAATGAGGATCTCTTTTCGTAAACGGGAAGTCCCATTCTGCCCATTGCTAATTATCAATCGGACTTCAATGCTGTGTTGTTTGCCCGCTTTCTCAATCACTGCTACTAAACGACCAACGGGGATATCGTCTTCTAAAGTTAATAAATTGATCATTTGGCGGTCATTTCCTGCAATCGGAGATGTCAATAAAGAAAGTAAATGGATGCCTTCCAAAATGCTGGTTTTACCTTGCGCGTTCTTCCCAACGAAGATATTCAATTTTGACGGGAAATCCAACTCCAAACGTTTGAACGCACGAAAATTTGTAAGGGAGAGATGCTTAATGATCATAAAAACAGCTGGAAGTTAGACATTTGTTCGATCAGGTATATCTTCTGGTTGATATAAGGTTTCGGCGCGGTCTACAAACAAAACACCATCTAAATGATCGATTTCATGCTGAATTATTCGCGC
>JAUSPC010000205.1 GCA_030655835.1 Pelolinea sp. | reverse complement strand
GGAGGGGTGATAGAAAGGGGGATTCCGCTTTTAACAGGTTGTATATCTGTTTATTTTTCCTTATGATAAATGGAAAAGAAAGGGAGGAATAGTGAAAAGTTCTATCAACCCGAAACAAGAGAAAGTAATTGACCTGATATTGAGCGGGATGGCGGACGGGGAGATCGCGGAGCGGGTGGGGGCAGCGCGGCAAACGATCAGCCGTTGGAGGAACCAGGATGCGGATTTTATCATGGAGCTGCAGCAACGGCGGGCGCAGGTTCGGGACAAGCATATGGACTCATTGACCGAGTTGGTTGAGATGGCGATCGAGGTGGTGCGGAAAGCGCTGGTGCACGGGGACGAACCAACGAAACTCAAAACCGCAATGTATGTGCTGCGGATCTCGGGACTGCAGGGGCACGCAAAGCCGGGGAAGGCGCCCACGAAAGAAGAAAGCGAGCGAGAGGGTTTCATGAGCGCGTTGGAAGGGGCGCTGCGGGAGGTCAATGTGGAAAAAAGACTGGGATCAGGGAAAGGGACACCGCCGGGGTAGACATTTTGACCAATCGGCGAGACAAACGGCACAAACCCGGATGACTAGATAAAATGGGAAGTGGCTAAGATTGCAATTAACTCAATCCAGCTTGAGATAAAAATGCGAATAGGGTAGTTGGAAAGAAATACAGAAACGATCAGGAGCAATGAAAAAAACGTGAAACAGTCACGGTCAATATTGTATGACAAGGAGTTAAGCTTCTGGATGAATATATCAACTGATTTTATCCTTCTGGGCTCGGTTAAACGTTTGTTTAACTTGCGGTTTAGTTATAGAACAGGAAAATTATATACTTAAACATATGTTCGAGGGACTTGTCGAGGTGCTAAATTTGGGGATTGACAAGTTCAACGTACAAATCCATCGTATTAAAAAGATAAGGTTGTTTAAATACTTGACAATCTAAGCATTGAGTTCGTTATAGAGAGTATACCGATCACCACGATAATATATTTGTAGAAATTCAATTGGGATATCTCTATCAGTATACGAAATCCTTTCAATGAACAAAAGTGCTGATTTCGGAGAAATCTCCAATAGATTTGCTATCTCATGAGAAGCATTTACTGATTTAATTTTCTGCGTTGCCCTCATAATATTAATATTGAAATCATCACGAAGTGTATTTCTGAGAGAGACATTGTCGTAATTATGTAAATTCAAAACATTTGGACATAAGGAATGGTTTAGGTGGGTAATCTCAATGCTAATGGATTCACCATCAGCTATTCTCAATCTAGTTAGTTGTGCTAATTCTGCATAAGCCTCAACATTGAGAGATTCCGCAATTTCTTCAGTTGCGGGAATGATATCTGATGAAATCACTTTTGAACTAGGTGCAAGACCCCTTTGTTGCATTTCCTCAGTGAAATTAAATATTCGCACGAGTCCTTGTTCAAAGGAAGGTTTCTTTATAAAAGTACCCTTTCCCCGCTGTCGGATTAAATATCCCTCATTAACCAACATATCCACCATATTACGTATTGTGTTTCTGCTGACCTGATATTCCTCTGATAATGCTAGTTCTGTTGGAATTTGGTCACCTGGGGACAATTCTCCATAAGTAATTTTATCTCGAAAGATCCAATACAACTGATGATAATAAGGAACCTTGCTTCTTTTATTGATTATTTTTGATTCATTATTCATGATATTTTTTCTAAATTATTCCAAAAATATTCCTACTAATAAAAATTTACCCAATAGATCAATATTGAATTTTCGTAATTATTTATGAAAATAGACCTCCCATCCTAAATATGTCTCAAATGCTTCCTCTAATATGGAACCAATATTTTCCGGGTTTATTGCTGAATGGTGAGCATACCCCTTCTTGCAAACGTATTGCATTAAGACCTGAAGGTCTTTTATTTCAAGTACAGCCCTACATCCGAATGTATCCAAAGGATCATTGGTTAATTGACCTTCAGAGATATATGATTTAATACATCCCCGGTAGTCATCAGTCTCAATTCTGGCAACCGTAACAGGAGTTGCAGCTGCTCTAGCTGATATCGTCCCATAGGTATTTTCCTTACCAAGTACAGTAGCAAGAATTTCGCCGTAAGACATTTTTATTTCCTCATCAAAAAAGCTTTTTGCCCAATTACCGCAATGAAACAACATGCATTTGTCTTTTTCATTAGCATAATTATTGTTCCAATCAACAAGAGCGCTTGGTTTTCCGGATGCAAGTTGCATAGCATACATGGTCAAAGATCCCAGCAAATCCACTTCACAAGCATTCGGAATTAACTTATTTGACATCATGCTCATAAGTGTACACGCATTTATTCCGTAATTTTCTTGTATTGAAGTCCAACATTGCAACGATAGAGCATCAATTTCATTTTCATCAACCCAATCATCTAGAATAACCCCTAATTTTGAAAGCTTGATTAAAGGATCAGAGGGAATTCCTTGTGTATTTACGTAATTATTTATTTCATCTAATTTTGCCTTCACTCTCGAGTCGTCTGGATTAATTTTTTTGGCAGCCCCAAGAATCTCCGATAAATCAACAGTAGACACACTAATTCCAGCTCGTTCCAATAATTTCTCACTGTACCTTACTGTGTTAAATATTGTTGGACGTGCGCCAACCGCGCCCAGCCGAGCATTTCGCAGCCCGTTTACAACACGACAGACACCGATAAATTTTTCAAAATCTTTTTTAAATTCCTCTGTAGAAGGATGAATTGTGTGTGATTTAGTTAAAGAAAATGGAATTCCATATTGGTAAAGATTATTAGTCACAGACAATTTTCCGCAAAAGGAATCTCGCCGCAATTCAACATTTAATTTTTCTAAATCGTCAGGATATGCTTGGATTAATACCGGAACATCCAATTTTGCTAATTTTAATGTGTCAGCAACCGCTCGTTCTGGACCAAACACAGGCAATAAAACGAGAATTCCATCAATTCGATCACGATTATTTTTAAACAAATCCGCACATTTTTTTGAGTCTTCCCAAGTTTCAACTGCACCAAACCTTGTAGTCTCCTCATCAAGAGTAACAAAATCCACGTCATAGTGATCTAATATTGAAACAATATCCTTTCTTCCCTCTCTCACTGGTTCAGCAGGGAAAAAATCACGGGTTCCAATTATTAACCCCAAAGTATTCCGTTTCTCTTTTTTCATCATTAGCTCCTTTTTTGTTATGCCTTTTCACCGAATCAAAATATTCGGCCACAATATTGAGTGATCATTATGTTTCACCTTAATGGTTGTCCAATCCTTCATCAATGAGAGCACTTCAAATCCAATCTCGGAAACAAGATCAGTATCCTCACTTTTTATTCCTGAAATTGTTGGTTCCCACGCTACAGCTTGATTTTGGTATTACTTTTTATTCAATTCCGCTAATAGCAACAAACACGCATGCACGATATTCAATTACATTGTTTTAAGTGAAATTCCTTCATTTTTTACTAAACCATTATTTCTCATACGTTTCCATGCTAATTTATTAAACACCGGAATATTTGTTATTTATGATATTGTACCAACGTACTTACAAGCCAACATTCTAATTTGTATTATATATAGAAAAAACAAAAAAAGCAACAATCCTTTTTTATATTGATTTATTCAGTAAATATTGATATAATGTTATCATTGGTACATTGGTATAATGGCATAATATATATGGACAATAAATTGGAGAACGAATGAAAGATCAAATTAATGTTGGTTTAGTTGGTATTGGTTTTATGGGAAAAGCGCATAGTAACGCCTATATGAATTTGAATCATTTTTTCGATCTTCCTTTCAAAGTTGAGATGACCGCTGCTTGCGATAGTAATACAGAACGCTTAGACAAGTTTTGCAATAAATTTGATTGGAAATCCAAAGAAACCGATTTTCATGATTTGATAGAACGAAATGATATTGACATAATTGATATTTGCACTCCAAATGCAATGCATTATCCAATTGCAATTTCAGCCATAAAGAATAAAAAACATATTATTTGCGAAAAACCGATTGCACTAAATGCTGATGAAGCAAGAAAAATGTGGGAAACCGCCGAGGAAAACAAAATTAAGCATATGGTTGGTTTCAACTACAGACGTGTTCCTGCTTTACAACTAGCTAAACAATTCATTGATGAAGGAAAATTTGGAAAAATCCGTCATTTTAATGCAGTTTATTATCAAGATTGGCTACTTAATCCTGATTTTCCAATAGTTTGGCGACACAGTATTAAAGAATCCGGTTCCGGAACTCACGGCGATCAAAATGCTCATATTGTTGATTTAGCTCGTTTTTTCGTCGGTGAAATTGAAGCAGTTTGCGGAGCAAAAGAAATTTTTATAAAAGAAAGGCCAATAGAGGGCAGTGAAGAAAAAGGCGTTGTTACGGCAGATGATGCGGCTCAATTTATGGCTAAATTTAGAAATGGCGCTTTAGGGTCATTTATCGCTAGCAGATTCGCAACAGGGAAAAAGAACTTTTTAAGGTTAGAGGTTTTCGGAAGCAAAGGAGCTTTTTCCTTTAATTTAGAGAGAATGAATGAACTTAATATTTTTTCCGTTGATGATGACCTGGCTGAGCAGGGTTTTAAAACAATCCTTGTGACAGAATCTGTTCACCCCTATATTAATGCATGGTGGCCCCCAGGCCATATTATTGGGTGGGAACACACCTTTATTCACGAAATCAAAGATTTCGTTGAAGCTATTGCGGAGAATAAAACCGCATCGCCAAATTTTTACGACGGCTATAAATGCCAGGAAGTTTTAGATGCGGCTTACAAATCATTCGATACTCAAAAATGGGAAGAAATCAAGCAGGATTGATTCTTGGAAAATATGTTGATCATTAATATTGTCCAAAATCAAGCGGAGATAATACATGCAATTTGATATTACAACTTTAGGTGTAATCCTTATTGATATGTTTCCATCTGAAATTGGGAAATCTTTTTCCAAAATATCTTCTTTTATTCCTACCCCTGGAGGTGCTCCTGCCAATGTCGCCGTTGCAGCTTCAAAACTTGGGGGAAAAACGGCATTTATTGGAAAAGTGGGTGATGATCATTTTGGGCATTGGCTTGCAGACGTGTTAGATAAAAACAATGTAAACGTTTCGGGCTTAAAATTTAGCAAAGAAGTCCCTACAACAGTGGTTTTTATTGCCCAACCTGATCCAAATTCATATGACTTTATCTTTTACCGGAATCCAGGAGCGGATACTCTACTCACTCAAAATGATTTAAATATCGATCTGCTGAAAAATTCCAATTCCTTTCATTTCGATTCATTAAGTCTTCAGCATGAGCTATATGAAATCGCAACTCATAGAGCAATAGAAATCGCAAAAGAAGCGGGGGCTCTAATATCATACGATTTCAATTATCGGCCAACGCTTTGGTCTTCCAAAGAGGAAGCCTGTAAAAAAGCGTTGGAGACATGCAAACTAGTAAATCTTGTGAAAATAAATGAAATTGAATTAGAGATTATCACAAATACTAGCGACTTCGAAGTCGGTTCACAAAAAATATTGGAATATGGGCCAGAAATTTGTGTTGTTACATTAGGGGAAAAAGGAAGTTATATTTGTACAAAAAATTATTCCGAATTTTTCCCCGTTTTCAATGTTAAAACTGTAGATGCATCTGGTTGTGGCGATGCGTTTATCGCTAGTTTACTTCTTTATCTTTCAAAGAAAAAAAATTGGCGAGAAAATCTTACACCTACGTATTTAAAAAACTGCATGATTTTTGCAACTGCAGTTGGGGCACTAACCGCTTTGAATCGTGGTGTTATCTCGGCCTTACCCTCATTAAACCAAGTGGAAAATTTTCTAAAAACAAAAGGAGTGAATTTATCATGGGGTCAATAGCTAATAAAAATGAATTAAAAATAATTGCACGCGAGCTGCGGCTTGATATTCTTGAAGCCACCACCAAAGCAGAATCAGGCCACTTATCCAGTTCATTCTCCTCTGTAGAAATCCTAACAGCATTATTTTTTAATGGGATTCTTCGTTATAGAAGTGATGAGCCGCTCTGGCCAGAACGCGACCGCTTTATCATGAGCAAAGGCCATGCTGCGCCTCTATTATATGCAGTCTTGGCAAAAGCTGGTTATTTCTCACGGGATGAACTCTGGCGCCTTCGGCAGGCAGGAAGCCCAGTTCAAGGACACCCGATCCTGGGGTGTATGCCAGGAGTTGAAGCAACAACCGGTTCACTTGGACAGGGAATTTCTTTAGCTATTGGTCATATTTTAGGTGCACGCCTCATTAAAAAAGATTTTAGTGCTTATGTCCTAATCGGAGACGGTGAATGCCAGGCAGGACAGATTTGGGAATCTGCAATGGCCGCCGCTCATTATCAAATGCAAGAATTGATCGTGATCCTGGATTACAACAAGTTCCAAGAAATGGGGCCAATCAGTAGAGAGATGGGATTGGAACCACTGACAGAAAAGTGGCAATCATTCGGGTGGTATACACAAGAGGTTGATGGTCATGATGTGCAAAAAATTAGCGCGGCATTAAAAACGCTTCAGGAAGTAAAGGAAAAACCATCCATTCTTATTGCGCATACCGTGAAAGGCAAAGGTATTTCGTTCGTAGAGAAAGATTTTACCTGGCATGGACGAGCAATAAAAGATCCAGAACAATACGAAATGGCAAAAAAGGAGATTCTATGCGGTTAGGTGAACACGCAGGCTTAAAGGACTCAAAACCACTAAGAGATATTTTCGGAGAGGCGCTTTTAGATGTTGTACGTGACAACCCGAAAGTAGTTGTTTTAGATGGCGACCTTGGAAATTCTACTAAGACAGAACTTGTCAGAAAGGCGTTCCCCGAACGATCTTTCAATATTGGTATAGCGGAAAGCAATTTGGTTTGTATTGGTGCTGGCATGGCAGGTGTAGGATTGATTCCCTGGATTACCAGTTTTTCTTCATTCCTTCTTTGTAACGCATATGACCAGATCCGTTTATCCGTCGCTATGTCCAAAATCAACGCAAAAATTCTAGGCAGCCACGGCGGTATCACATTGGGAAAGGACGGTCCCACGCAAATGGGGATTGAGGACCTCGCTCTAGTTGGGGGATTTCCAACTATGGTTATCCTGGTTCCATGCGATCCTGCTTCCATGCGTGCTGCTGTTCGCGCTGCAACCGATTACGAAGGCCCGGTTTGGCTGCGTTCCAGCCGCTATGCGATGCCGGAAGTTTATTCACAAGACTTGGATTTTGTAATTGGAAAAGCTAATACAGTCCGAGAAGGAAACGATTTAACCATAATAGCAAACGGCTTAATGGTAGCCGCAGGTTTGGACGCAGCAGCAGAATTAGCTGACGAAGGTATTGAAGCCCGTGTGATTGATATGCATACCCTAAGACCTATGGATGTGGAAGCAATTGTTTCCGCCGCAAAAGAAACCGGCGCAATCGTTACTGCAGAGGAACACCTACTGCATGGAGGTTTTGGTAGCAATATCGCGCGCGTTGTGGCCGAGAATTGTCCGGTACCCATGCGGTTTGTCGGACTAGAAGATACTTATGTGGAATCAGGCGATCCGGATGAGCTGCTGAAGAAATATCACCTCACTTCAGGAGATATAGAAAACATGGCTAGGGAAGTATTAGCGGAAAAAAGGAAAGCCAAATGATTTATGCAGAACTAGCAAAATTACAGGAAGAGAATCAACCCATCCGGATTGGAGTCAGCGGAGCAGGTTGGATAGGCAGCGGGTTTGTTCAGCAGTGCAAATACGTAAAAGGCATGGATGTTAATCTGCTGGCTGATGAAGATCTCTCGCTAGCAAGAGAAACTTTTATTCTCAGCGGTATTGATATGGGTGACATTGTTGAGGCCCATTCTCCCGGGTCAGCCATGGATGTACTGCGTTCTGGCAAGAAAGTAATTACTGGTTCATATCAGCTCGCTGCGCAGATTGCGGATATTGATATTGTTGCAGACATCACCCCATCTCCCGCGATTGGTGCCGAAACTGCTTTAAGCTGCATTCAGAATGGTAAAGACATCGTGATGGTAAATATCGAAGCGGATGTAACCATCGGCAGTATTTTAAAAAAGAAAGCCAAGGAAGCCGGTATTCTGTACACGGTTTCATCGGGGGATGAGCCCGGTTGCTTGATGGAGTTATTTGATTTTGTTAAAACTCTTGGATTCGAACCCATAGTGATGGGTAAAGGGAAAAACAATCCCTTAAATCCGAAAGCAAATCCGGATCTTGTAGCAGAGTCCGCGAAAAAGGCGAATAAAGATGCATATCAGGTTGCATCCTATGTAGACGGCACAAAGACGATGTTCGAGATGACATGCGCAGCAAACGCGGTTGGTGCAACACCTATGCAGCGAGGGATGATTGGGCCTGAAGCAGATTTAGGGACTATTTCACAGATATTTGCGCTGGAAGAAGACGGCGGGATCTCAAAAAAACCCAATAGTATTGATTTTGTACAGGGACAAGCGATGGCTGGAGGTGTTTTTATCACAGTACGGGTGATTGACGAGCGCATCTGCGCTGACCTAGAATACCTTAAAGTAGGAAAGGGGAAGTATTTCACATTTTTCCGTCCGTATCATCTATGGTTCATTGAAGCTCCTATCTCCGTCGCAAAAGCTTACTTACATCGTGAAGTCACACTTGTATCTCGTGATCAACCTGTGGCAGACGTGATGACAGTTGCAAAGAAAAAATTACAGGTAGGAGAGACGTTAGATGGTTTTGGCGGATATACATTCCACGGAGTAATGGATTTATCCTCAGAAACAATAAAATTAAATGCACTTCCAGCGGGCATTGCTCCTGGAGCGAAAATCATCAAAGATAAAAAGATCGGGGAGATCATTGAATGGGGAGATGTTCTTCTGGATGAAGGACTTTCCGTGATCAAATTGAGACGAGAGCAAGATCAAATAATCACATCAAATAACTAATAGGAGGATCATATGCGGATTGGCGTTTTTACACCACCCTATCAGAATGAACCGTTAGAAAAAGCACTTGATATAATAAAAACCTTGGGCGCGACAGCTGCAGAAATTGGTACAGGCGGGTATCCTGGCAGCCACCATTGTCCGGTTGATGAGCTCCTTGAAAATGAAGAAAAGCGAAAGAAATATCTGAGTGGTTTTTCATCCCGAGGAATGATTATCAGCGCGCTATCCTGCCATTATGAACCCTTATCTCCAGATGAGAAAATCGCAAAAGAATCGGATGATCTTTTCCGAAAAACAGTTGAATTGGCACAGCACCTACAAGTTCCGGTAGTCAATGTGCTTTCGGGATTACCTGCCGGTGCACCCGGAGACCGGATGCCAAACTGGGTAACTTGCCCTTGGCCTCCGCATTTTCTTGAAATTCTAGAATATCAATGGGAAAAGGTGGGCATCCCATACTGGTCGAAGGCGGAAAAATATGCACGTGACCATGGCGTGAAAATTGGGATAGAAATGCACCCGGGTATGCTGATTTACAATGTGGAGACCCTATTGCGCATGCGGGCAGAAACCGGACCTGCGCTGGGCGCAAACTTTGACCCAAGCCATCTATTTTGGAATGGTGTGGATGCGGTTGCAGCCATCCGAAAACTTGGAGAGGCAATATTCCATGTTCATGGAAAGGACTCCTATATTGACCCATTTAATACGGCAATTAATGGCTGCAACGACCATAAACCTTATGGGAATATCCCTGAACGTTCATGGACATTCCGCGCAATTGGATATGGTCATGATACAAAGGTGTGGAAAGACATCGTGAGCGCGCTGCGTATGGTTGGCTATGATTATGTGATTTCAATTGAACACGAAGACGCCTTGATGTCTTTTGATGAAGGAATATTAAAAGGAATCTCAGTTCTCAAGAATGCAGTTACTTTTGAGGAACCAGGTGAGTTGTTTTGGGCATGAAAGCAGGGGGTATTTAAAACCATATTTTAAGGAGGTGAACATATAAGAATAAGAAATATTGCAGAAAGCAAATGGAAGACTATATTTCAAGCCTCCCATTTGCGAGTAGAACTCAATCTCATTATAACTGAAGGTCTTTCTTTTTACAGTTATATGAGAACAAGAATAATAAAAAGGAGTTTTTGATGATTAAGAAAAGTTTATTAATATCACTATCGCTAATTTTAGTAACCGCATTGCTCATTCCAGCTTGCGCAGCGCCAACCGAAGAAGCGGCTAAACCCGCTGAAGAGGCTGGAGTTGTGGAAGAAGCCGAAAAGGTAGTCTATAAGATTGGCTACATCCAATCGCAACCTGATGCGTATTATCAGATGCAGGTTGATTCAGCACAAATGGTTGTTGATTATATCAACGAAAATGAACCATTTGGTATTGAGTTCACTGTTGTTCTTTCAGAGGGATCACCAGAAAAAGAACTAGCCATTCTTGAAGATTTTGTCGTACAAGAATATGATGCGATCATCGCTTTCACAACAGCTGCTGAAGCCGCTCAAAAAGGTGCGTGTATAACCAATGACGCTAATATACCTTTCTTTGTAGTGGGCTCAACACCAGCCGAAGGCCCGTGCACCGTTACATCCAATATTAAAGGCGATTTTGTAGTCATGGGTGGCATGATTGGAAAATATGTTGCTGATCACTACCCTGAATCTAAAATTGCTATTGTAGAAGGCGGTCTTGGACAGGGTATAGTTGAACCATTTGAAGAGGGTTTCGAAGCTAATCTTGCATCAACAAACGAAGTTGTTCTCAAAGCCCCTGCGGATTGGAGTGCGGAAAAGGCTCAAAACATCATGTCAGACTGGATGGCAAACTGGAAAGAAGGTGATTTCGATCTGGTTTATGCTATGAATGCGGATATTTACCTTGGTTCCGTGATAGCTATAAAAGATGCCGGTCGTCTAAATAATCCCATCAAGATCATTACCCATAACGGTCGTCCTGAAGACTTCGCGGGTGTAATGGATGGAGATGCTATTGCGACAAATTCAAATTCACCAACTTATGAGGCGGGTGTCCTAATGAAAGCTGTCGTCCAAGTTCTAAATGGCGGCACAATACCGATACTTATAATAACACCAGCTACGATGGTAGATAAAGATACACCAGAAAATCTATTGGGATGGGAAGTTGATAAAGGTATCGTCGCGTATCAAGAATATATAATACAGTAAGCCAGAATAAAATTATGAGGCGTATCTTATTTAATTAAGTACGCCTCATAAATATTAATTATATTTATTGATAAAAAAGATTTAAATTAAAGAAAAAAGTAATAACTCTTATAAACGTATAACCAAAAACTATTTTTTGTCTTATCGAATAAAGGAGAAAGCTTATGAAGCTCAGTTTAGATACTATCGGTTACGGTGGCTATTTTACCAAGGATTATGAAAAACTATCCTTAGAGGATTCAATACGAAGAGCGGCTAAATATGGGTATGACGCAGCATGTATATTTGCCCATCGCCCTCTCGGATTCCCGATGGATTTTGATGCGGACAGGCGTAAGAAACTTGTCGATCTTTGTAATGAACTCAATCTTGAGCTGGGTGCAATTGTATGCTGCAACAATTTTGTGGACAGCAACCATGTTTTAGTCTACAACACAGAGAAAGAAATTATGTACACACTGCAATGCATTGATCTTGCAGTAGATTTGGGTAGTAAAATTGTCCGTGTAATGGCTTCTCTTTGGGGATATTTTCAAAATCCTTATGCAGATCAGGGTTATGGCCTCCCTGCTTTCCAAAGCAGATCCCGCAGTGTTTCAAGAGGAGAAGATTTTATTCAGGCATGGCATCAGGTACGGGATGCTTTAACAGAAGTCGCCAAATATGCAAAGGATAAAGGTATAACTCTGGCATTGCAAACTCACCCTGAGGTTACAAATAATAATGATGAAACACTCGAAATGCTGGAAGAAGTTGGAGCTGATAACCTTAAAGTTGGGGTAGATCTACCTTTAATGGAAGCATATGATCCAGACTCGGTACAGGCAACTGTTAGAAAAATGAAAGATGTGATGGTTTATTCACATACAATTTCTTTGAAAACGCTATACACAATTGGCGGTGCTGCATATGGATGGGAGGAATTGACTCCTGGTGAACCAGGGGACCCGCTTCCCTGGGATACTTTCATTAAGGTATGCAAAGAAATCGGATATGACGGCTTACTCTCCCATGAGCAGTGTTCGCCGATTATTGTCAAAAATCACCAACTAGGAACTCTGGAAATTGTTGATAAACGATATGTGGATGCACGAAATTTCTTTAGAAAGCTACTTAAGAAATATGACTGTTATTCAGGCGAAAAGCCAGAATATGTTGAATATAAATAACCATGAATACGGCACAATACTTATGTGCTATACCTGTTAGAAACAACCAGTAAAATCATTTATTATTAATAATATCAATAATATATCCGATAAGTTTTGTGGAGGTTATATTCAACCGTGACCAAGCAACAATTACTAGAAATCAAAGGGTGCAGCAAATGGTTTCCTGGTGTTAAGGCACTAAATTCTATTGATTTTGATCTGTTAGAAGGAGAAATTCATTGTATCATTGGTGAAAATGGGGCTGGAAAATCTACCCTGATAAAAATTTTATCCGGAGCATTGAAACCGGATGAAGGAATTATCTGTATCGGAGACAAGAAGTTTTCATCATTAACTCCCTCATTAGCTCAAGAAATGGGTATTCGTACCATTTATCAAGAGATATCCCTTGCTCCAGATTTAACCGTAGCCGAAAATATCTTTATGGGTCAGGAGCCAGTAAATAGATTTGGCTTCGTTGATTATTTTAAACTTAAAAAGGAATCAAAAAAAATCCTTGAGACTTTAAAGATAGATTTAGATGTCAATGCTTTAGTACGTAAACTGGGAGTCCCACAAAAACAATCAGTTCAGATTGCGAAAGCGATGGCAGAAGAGGCAAAGATATTCATCCTTGATGAACCAACTGCTTCGTATAGTTCAAGCGAAATTAGTAATCTGTTGATGCTAGTTGACCAAGTGGCTCAAAATGGGGTCGGTGTTATTTATATTTCACATCATTTGGAAGAAATATTTGATATCTATTCAAGGATCACTGTTTTGCGTGATGGTGTTAAAGTTGCGTCACATGAGAAAGGTGATTTATCTGAGGAGAAAATCATCAATGAGATGATTGGCAGAGATGTAAATAAATTTTATTCTCGTGAAATGGTGGATATTGACTATTCCAATGCCATTGAGCTTAAGAATTTTTCTAATGGGAGTACCGTTAACAACATCTCATTTAATATTCATAAAGGAGAGATTGTTGGTCTTGCTGGTATGGTCGGTTCTGGAAGAACGGAATTAGTCCGATTGATTTTTGGGGCCGATAATAAAACCGACGGAACAATTACTCTTGAAGGCAAAGAAACCTCGATAAAGAATCCAAAACAAGCAATTAGAGCTGGTTTTTCTTTGCTAACCGAAGATAGAAAAAAGACAGGATTAATACTTGATCATAGTGTTTTATGGAATATTAGCATTGTGCATTTATGTAATACTAAAGGGCAAATCATTGATGAAGTAAAGGAAAGAAAAGCTGCCCAAGGTTGTGTTAGCACTTTCAATATTAAAACTCCGAGTATAAAGCAGCTTGCAAGGAATCTTTCCGGAGGAAATCAGCAGAAATTAGTTTTAGCGAAATGGCTTTATGCTGATACAAAAATGATCATATTCGATGAGCCAACACGCGGTATAGATATTGGCGCTAAGGAGGAAATTTATAAAAGCATGATCCAACTTGCAAAACAAGGGAAATATATTCTGATCATTTCGTCTGATATGCCTGAATTGATAGCCATGTGTGACCGTGTCATCGTTATGAGACAGGGAAGATTGGTCTGTGAAATAGATCGAGAAAATCTTAATGAGGAAAATATATTATCCTACTCCATAGGAGGAACAATATGAATCATATTGATAAAAAAAAGGAACAAACTATTAAATGGAATAATAGGAGCGATCAAACCGTTTTGTACTTACTGGGTATACTTCTTGTTTCTGTCATTATTATGTCCATTCTTGATGAATACTTTCTCAGTGTCAGGAATCTTTTTAATATTTTAAACCAACAATCAACTTTAGGTATAGCTACATTGGGTGTTGTTATGGTGATGATTGCCGGATGTATGGATTTGACTATTGGCAATGTGCTTGCTTCGACAGGGGCAGTCGCGGCGATATTGTTAAATGCGGGTGTTGATGAAATTTGGGTAATCTTAGCTACATGCGCGGTAGGTTTTATCGCAGGAACTATTAATGGAGTGATTGTAGTAAAAACCAGGATTGATTCATTTATTGCGACTTTAGGGTTAAGTACAGTTTACCAAGGAGTTGCATTGATCATACCCGGCGGCCAAAATATTTACCTCCAGGGAAAATTTGGAGATTTTGGAACATTCCGGGTGGGTGGTATTGTTCCTCTGCCTGTAATATATTTTTTTGTACTCGCAACAATTGTATATTTAGTAATGCGCTTCACGAAATTTGGTAGAAAATTGTATACGATTGGCGGAAATCCTGAGGCAGCTTACCTTGCAGGTATAAACCTTGATCTTAATAGGATTATGGCTTACGCAATCAGCGGATTACTGGCTGGTTTTACATCCCTAATAGTAATATCCAGAATTGGTCAATCTCAACCAGCGATGGGCGTTTCCTATCCATTAGAAGCCATTGCGGCGACTGTCATCGGTGGAGTGTCACTTTCGGGCGGGAAAGGAACGATCCCGGGGATGGTTTTGGGTGTAATACTTTTTGGGCTCATCCGTAATTCACTGAATATGTTGCGTGTACCTTCTTTTTACCAGTACGTGACGCTCGGAGCTGTCATAATCATTGCTGTTGCGCTGAGCAAAATTGGAAGCAATAAAAAACAATAATTTTTGAAAATCTCAAAGATGGTAATAAATGCATAGATAAATGCTAACAATTGCAATCTGATGTATTTTTGATACCCAAAGTGTATAGCATATCCTGGATACCGCGCACCATTGCATTGCAAAGGGCGCCGATCTGAATAAAACGATGGCGGAATTCATAGGTAAAGCAAATAGATACTACCGATGAAGCGACCGATAAGTAATGTGTCAAGTTGCCCTTCCTTCTAATGCAAATGGTGCAACCATGGTGCGACCTGAGTAGAAACTATAGAAACCACCTAAAGGTGGCAGGTCCCATGAGAAGATGGGACTCCGCTTCGCTGCGCAAATCACACAATAGACAGTTTTTCCCCACCATTTGTCACTCTGTAGACATAATAGAGACTATATACAGGATAGAGTGAATCGAGGATAACTCTTAATCCCCAGAAGGGGACTATAGTCAGTAGGTTTCCCCTGCGGGGACTCCTGTTAGTCGCAGGTTTGCCCTGAAGGGTACTTCGCGATTGCCTTACCCGTCCTGATGGCAGCTTAAAGTACTTGGTCAGATGGTAGAAGGATCTAACCTCTGACCGAGTATCCCACCCTACCCTA
This sequence comes from Pelolinea sp., assembly GCA_030655835.1. Classification (GTDB taxonomy): domain Bacteria; phylum Chloroflexota; class Anaerolineae; order Anaerolineales; family Anaerolineaceae; genus Pelolinea. The sequence goes on along the minus strand of JAUSPC010000205.1, from coordinate 17,114 downwards.
CCCCTACCCCTACGCTGCGCTCAGGGCAGGCGCTGCGCTCAGGGCAGGCGCTTCGCTCTGGACAGGCCTCCTCACGCTTCCCTTACCCACGCAGATACTTACTTGACATTCGTTCTGCGTGAGTATCCCCGCACTTCGCTCTGGACTTGCATCCGTATATTTCTCTTGAAATATACTTCTGTGAAGTGTGCTTCTTGCACACGACCTGATGGCGACCTGACGTCGCTTCTGGTCGAGTGCCTCCGATCACTTCCCTTACCCACGCAGATACTTACTTGACATTCGTTCTGCGTGAGTATCCCCGCACTTCGCTCTGGACTTGCATCCGTATATTTCTCTTGAAATATACTTCTGTGAAGCATGCTTCTTGCACACGACCTGATGGCGACCTGACGTCGCTTCTGGTCGAGTGCCTCCGATCACTTCTCGTGAAGTGATCTACGGGGTGCGTCATTTCGCATATAAGATCATACGCGGTGAGTTCAGGAAAAGACCTTCGGCACTATCCAGAAGAGGATGAAGGCGCATATAATTACATTGGAAATATATGATTCTCAAGTGAACGCAGCGAAAGAAAATCATAGGGGTACTGATATCCATTTGGCAGCAGAGGTTTATAAAGATGGGCTCTGGCATCTGGCGAATGCTGACCTGCCGACTTATCGCAACTACCGCGCCTTCGCTATTCTGGCAGATGTGCGCAATGGGTATACATTCGCCGGAATGGACAGCGGCGATCCGGTCATCCCCATCAGCTATCCGCGCGGCTTTCCCGAAGATCTGTCAGAGGAACTGCGTGAACACCTGCGTAAAGAGGAGGAAGCGGATAAATGGCCGGATAATGATGAATGGCTGGATGATAAGGAACCGGAATATATTTCTCTGGGTGAACATTCCTTTTCATGGGTTACGCTGCAAGAGCTTCTGGATTATGACCTGGAGGCGCCTGTCACTTTGCGGGGCAAGGTATCACCGGAAGCCGCCAGACGCTGGAAGGAAAACAGAGAACCACCCAACACGGCAGCAGGTTTCAGCTCGCTGCCTGATTGGGTATCCATGGAATGGCAACGACCACTGCGGGAAAGCGCACCGCTGGTCACAAACCTGATCGAAGCGCTCAGTGCTCTGGGCGAACCGCGTGAAGTGAGGTTGATTTTCGGTTTCGACAATTGAGGTTGGGAAAAGTATCATTTAACGCTATGATTTCACCATTATTTGTTTGTTTCGCAATTGCACCAGGCTTATACCAAGCAGCAACATGGCTATGCCTATCAATTGATGTACTGTAATGGTTTCATCAAGAATGAAATACGCAAAAATTGATGTCCAGATCACCATTGATGCTCCCAACACACTTGCCTCATAAGACCGCAAGGTGCGCAGCACTAAATTCCAGACAGTTAAGCCAACCGCGTTGGTAATAATTCCAGTGTAAAGAAATACCAACCAATCAGAACCAGAGTTGATAATGGGGGGGAAACCATCAATAACGATACACGTAATAATCATTAATGATCCGCCGAGAATGATCGCGAGGGTTGAGATGATGTTATTGCTGATCTCTCCCTTAGTTTCAATTGATAATTTTCGGGCAATATTATTCGTGTACGCGATCCCGGTTATTGATATTAAAACCAACACGATCCCAATCCATTCCCCCCCCTGGAGAGCCGCTTGAAAAAAGACGCGAAGCCCTGCAAACGCGATCCCTGCCCCAAAAATCTGGAATAGGGATGGGGTTTCTTTGAGGATGATGAAGCTCATTCCCATGGTTATGAAACCAATAAAATTAAATAAAAACGCGTTCGTAGTTGCTGGTAAATAATCCAACGCAATGAGATTCAAGCGCCCTGTAACGAAGTTGAAAAAGCCAATCTGGAATACATAAAGCCATACTTTCTTGGTCATCATATCCCAGGGCACACGTTCTCTTTTAATAACAAATGTGTAAATAACCATCGCCAATATGCCTATTAGCAGAGAAAGCCAAATATATGTGTAGGGAGACACATTATTTAAAGATAATTTGATCAATACAGTGTCAAAGGACATGAGTATGAGCACCAAAAGAGCAATCCCAATTGCTTTTATCCGTTCATTTTGCATCAGAGCCTCTTCAATCAAACCGCGATTTATAAAACTATAAATTAATGTTGTTCGCTGATTTTTCCAATAACGAAATTGTGTATTATCCGGGTTATCCTATTCGAGAGCATTAAAGTTCAGGACAACCTCCCGCGGATCATCCATCCAACTTATATGCGTTAAAAGTCATGAATCCATAAAAAACTACCACCTGTGGTGGCATGAAGAAGCAAGTGGAAGGTGATAAATAAGTTTAGGATTAAACCACACCCTGCTTTTTCAATTCTTCAATGCATTTTTGCATACCAATTTGCCAGGAGGGCATACTGAATCCAAAAGTGGATTCCAGCAGGACGCTGGTCATGACTGAATAATGAGCACGTTTGGCAAGTTTGCGGGCATCTACATAATTTGTTTCTTCCACCAGATTGGTATCAAAGCCAATCAGATTCAGGAAGCAGCGCATCATGCCTGCGCGGGAAACAGCCGGTTCGCTAGCGAGGTGATATATGCCCCAATTGCTGGTGGAGATGATCTTACTAATTGCCCATCCCACATCCCAAGCGGCGCAAACCGAAGACCATGAGTCACTTTGCAACACGGTCTTTTCACCGGCTTTGGCTTTTTTTATGAGATTGAGAAGTTTGTTGGTTTCTGACCGCCCACCCAGCCCAAAAAGAAAGGGCAGGCGAAGAATGAAATATTTTTGCATTTTCTGCTCAATGATCTGCTCAGATGCGTACTTGGTTTGTCCGTAGATATTGAGCGGATGCTTGATGGAAAACTCATTATAAGGACCTTTAGCATCATGCCCGGAAAAGACGCTATCCGTGCTGCCATAGCACATTACCCCACCAGTTTCATGCAGGACACGAACCAGGTTATAGGTAGAATTAAAATTATTACGCCAACCCAGTACAGGGTCTTTTTCAACCACATCCGGATTAGGAATGGCAGCCAGGTGGACGATAACTTCCGGCTGATACTTAAATACGAACTCTCGCACTTTACCAAATTCAGCCAAGTCTAGATCAGCATGGGGTGGGAAAGGAATGACCTCATGTTTTTGTTCCTGTAAGACTTTTACAACATCGCTGCCTAGCAGACCATAGGCGCCAGTGACTGCAACTTTCATAATTATTTCCTTAAAAAATATATTTAGATGAAAGTATTATAAAACGCATTCGGTAAAATTAGAGAATGGATTCTTAATTCCGAATAAGATTCTGGATGGAGATGCCGTTGGCTGCCACGTGTTCGTATTCGGCCATCAGGTTGAAGGTGGGCAGATTGCGGATGGAGGAGAGGATGGCGCGGGTGAAGCCAGTGTACTGCAGTTGGTCGCGGTATCTGGCTTCCCAATCGGGGAAATTTTTCGGATGACATGACTTAAGGGAGGGATTGCCACGGTTTCCTTCGGAAATCTCGCAATGACAATTCCTTGGGTTGCTTTGCAATACCCCAAAGATATGCTGCCGTGAGGCCATGATCTAAGAAAGTGTGAAATTTATTCTTAAAGGGGGGTAAGAAATTGATGTGCTATTGAAGTGATTTTGTTGTAGGATGCAATTGATAGATTAGGTTAAACGTGGTTTTTTATCCTGAAGAGGATTGGGAGAAATTGAAATGAGAAAAGTAATTGCCTACCAGCTGCTGATCGTATGTGTTAGTTTGATCGCTGCTGGGTGCACGCCAAGGGCACCGCAGCCCGACCTGCCAGAGCCGCGTGTTGAACCCACTGAGACTGCGGCGCCCGTGGAAATTCTATCAACCGAGGCAGTTCCGGAGGGGTGGAACAGCTATACCGATGAGGCGCTTGGTTTGTCTTTTTCTTATCCAGACCCTTATGCTGTTTTGACGGATGCGGAAAACCTGCATGGATGGGATAATTGCGTTTTGCTGCTGTATGACAGCGGGCAGTCGTATGATATCGCGGTACAGGTCTGGGAGACCGTTGAGGAGATGGAGTCCTATTTTGGGGCGAGGATGGTGGACGTAACGGTGTTTGAAAAACCGGACCAATTTATATCTGTTTTCAATATCACGATGGAAGAAAGCAATTCGGCGATCATCGCGACATTTGAGGTGGATGGATAATTGAAAGCCTCGTGATGCCCCTGGGATTTACTGCGCGATCGCTTTGGCCTCAGAATGACAATTAATCAGAAAAATAATCAGATCGGATTTTTCCTGTAAAAAAGATCTAAATTTCATACTTATTGTTAATACCTATTCCCGATTTGGGTGCGTACAATGATAACGGGTAAAATGTATCCAACAATATTTGAAGGAGATCCGATGTATGGAACAATCGCAAAATTAAAACTAAAAGAGGGGAAACTTAAAGATCTTAAAAAACATATGGATGTGGAAATCAGAGATATTCCAGGCATTGAGGATGTGTACGTTTACCAAATGGATGAAGATGACTCCATCATGTATTTAGTGGTGATTTTCAGCAGCCAAGATACATATATAAAACACGCGGAAAGCGAGAGATCAAATAAACAGTATTTAAAGATGATGAAACTTCTGGAATGTGAACCAGAGTGGCATGACGGGGATCTGATCTTTAATAGAAGATTCAAGTAAACCGCACGTGTTATTAAAAATCCCGTCAACAAACATTTTTCATAAAGATTACGGCTGGCATATCGGACGGTTTCACTTTGAGTTTGGTGATTATCAGGACAGCGCCAACCAGCCCTTTGGGGTGCTGTATGCATTTAATGATTTTTTAGTTAGGCCGAAGAGTGGATTTGAAACACATCCGCATTCTGAAATGGAGATCATATCCTACTGCGTGAGCGGGAGCTTAAAGCACCAGGATAATATGGGAGAAGTAAATTACCTGCAGCGCGGGGACAGCCAATATACATGCACCGGTTCCGGAATCACTCACAGCGAGATGAACGAGGACAGCAGCACACCGGTCCGGTTCTTACAGATCTGGATCAAACCAATGCAAGCGGGTCTAAAACCGTTCCATTTGAAAAAAAATACCCGGTCACTGCGCGCGACGGATAGCTGCGCTGTATTGTTTCAGGGGATAAAACAGATGGGGCAATGCAGATCGCTCAGGACGCACATGTATTTGCCGCAGAAATCGAGGCGAACCAACTTATCTGATATGAGAGCAAGGATGGCAGGCAGAGTTATGCGGTGTGTCTCGTTTGATCATTGTGGAGATGGCAAGAGCATAAAGAGGTTCCTTCTTTTTATACAAGCAGACGCGGAATGGCTGTTTTCGCGGTCTTTGAAATCAGTGCGCGATTTTAGCAATATTCACGTAATTTTTGCCAGATCCTGACCATCGCCCAGGTGTCCATTTCGCAATATGTCAGGAGAGCGGTTTTGGTTGACTCCACCTCCTCAGGGGATAGATTGCCAGTGATCATGTCCCACCATACTACTGCGGCCTGATCGCCTTTATTCACTTCCAGATTCTCGTAACTCAGGTCGGGAACCATAACCGGCAGGATGTTTTTGATGGACCAACTGCCTTTGAAATTCGGGTGAAGATACAGGCCTTTGCTGACGAACTCTCCCAGATCATAGACGCGCTCGTTAAGATCGGTGAGAAACTGGGCGTATTCCGGGTGGATGACGGCCAGCTCTTTATGCCGGGTCATTTCAAAGGATTTGTTCCATACAAAGATCGTGCCAGTATCGCCGATGTCATCCCGCAGGTGCCGCACAAGGGACGCTGAGGGATCGCCTTTTGTATCTGCCAGATAGTCTGAGTGGATGAGATCATCATCTGGAGATTTCATTTTATGCAAAGAGTATTGAAAGACCATCTGCTGCTGGGGGTGGTAGCCATAGTATAACGGCACAGCTGTCAGGCAGGATTCATAGTCCAAAAAATAGAGCGGGAATTCGAAATCCTGAAATTCCTGACGGATGCCATCCGCATCGATAAATTCAGTGTTTGAACAAACAACATCGACGATCTGACGCTGTATATCGCTCAATTCAAAATCGATGGGGATATCCTGGATCATGAGAATACCCTGCTCAAGTAACTGCATTTTCTTTTTTACCGACAAGCGCGGAATATTGTAGATCGAATTATCTGGCAGATCGGGATGGCACAGGGACGGGCAAGGGCAGGTATTCGGTTTGAGACAGTGCGGGATGGTGCCCATGGTTTCGGACTGCGCGGCTGCCCACGCCAGAGGGAGAGCGGCTTCAACTTCGGCGCTCTTTTCTAAGACATCCTGAGTAATATCATCGGCGGTAAATAACTGTGGAATATCAAGATCGCCATCTCTGACATAATCTTTGTTCAAATGCAGAATGAATATCTTGTCCATGTTGAGTTGTTTTGAAAGGATCAGGTATTGAAAGACTGCATCGAGAATATTCTCTTTTTGAACACCAGTGCCGCTTTTTATTTCGTAAAGGTCGAAAGATCCCTCATGCGGTTTTTCCACCAGCGCGTCTGTCCGGACGGTGTAATTTTGATAAGAATAAGTACTCTGCCAATGAAGGGTTTCTTCATTTAATGGGTTAATGAGAACAGAAAGAATGTATTGTTTGGCTAATTGCTCGACTTCATATCCCTGATCCATTAAATGCACATTGAATGGAGAGGGTGATGTTTCGATGCGATCGTGTTTTGCCGCCCATAAATGCAGGGGAGCATCAAGATATAAGAGGAAATCGGATTTTGTCAGATGGTTGGATGTACTCATATGTGTATCATATACTAAAATTAAAAAAGTTAAATGATTTTTAATTCAGAAATCCATATAGATACTTAAGGATGCAGAAAATTGTCACACCGAAATTTATATACCTCTAAAAATATATGACAGGTGCAATTAAGGTGTTACTAAAAGAGATAATCCAATGACATACTTAGGAGGATCACATGGCGGATCAGGGTAAAAATGAAGTTGACAGTAAGGAAAAATCTGTGATCGACTGGAAGGTGGTTGCCGGGCGGTTTGTGTTCACGACTGCTTTAATGGGTGGTCTACTATTTCTTTCAGCTGGACGGTGGAATTGGTGGGAGGGATGGGTATATTTGATCTACACAGCTGGTAATCTGATAATAAGCCGGGTCGTGTTAATCTACAAATTCCCTGAAACAGCACAAGAGCGCATGGATGCGGGTAAAAAAGAAAATGTAAAAAAATGGGATAAATACCTGGTTCCGATTGTGGCAGTGTCGATGCCAATGGCTGCCTGGCTTATCGCTGGGCTTGATGTTCGCTTTGGATGGTCACCAGCGCTGCCTGACAGCGTTCAGATTGCCGCTTTCGTGGTGAGCGCTGCCGGTAGTCTGTTTTCGACATGGGCGATGTTCGCAAACCCATTTTTTTCTTCGCATGTGCGCATTCAAACAGACCGCGGGCACACTGTCACGCGAAGCGGACCATATCAGTTTGTGCGGCATCCGGGTTACGCAGGCGGGATCATTTGCTGGATCGGTGCGGCAGTATTTTTTGGGTCTTACTGGATGGCAATCCCTGTTTTCTTAACGATCATAGCGCTTATCGTCCGCACCGCATTGGAAGATCGAACGCTGCAGGAGGAACTCCCCGGATATCGAGAGTACACGCAGGAAGTACGTTACAGGCTATTTCCAGGAATTTGGTAAACGGTGGAAGGATCAGGATTATTTTAATCCCAAAACACATCATTTCTTGAAAATATGAGTATAGGAGGGAAATCTTTACCATTCTCTAATACAAAATCCACAATTACGTTGGTATTATTTATTGATTACGCAAGATGAAAGGGTTTATTAGATGGGCAACAAAAAACAAAAACGAATTACGTTAACGATGGTCGGTATTGCTCTAATTGCGGTTGTTATATTGTTTGTGGTTTTGAATCTTAAGGCTGAAAGCCAAAATCCCGGTGTGGCGGCGGACGCGGAGAACGGCCGAGACAACGATACTCTTCGAGTGACCTTACAAAGCGCCAAAGATTCTTTTGATGCAGGGGAAGCTTTGATGGTCGATGTGCGCAGCAGCGCGGAATTTGAATCCTCTCATATTCCTGATGCGGTTTTGATCCCATTAAATGAAATTGATGGGAGCGAACCAGATGTCCCGAAAGACGCGCTTATATTCACATACTGCACCTGACCGGCCGAAGACCTAAGTGCTCGTGCAGCACAGTATCTTGTTTCAAAGGGATATACTAATGTTTACGCAATTTTGGGCGGGTATCGCGCCTGGCTTAACGCGGGATATCCGATCGATAGTGGGAATTAGTCAGAACATATAAATAAAAGCAAAAATATTTCCAAAGTATTCTAAAGATCAATCCGCATTTATTGAACGCGGATTTTTTATTAGTGGGTATGGATTGGAGGATGAAAAAACCAGATCTTTTTTGCTTAATTATTCAAGCTTAGACCAAATTTCAGGTATGATTAAAAGTGTATTGTTTTATTTATAAATCCAGTTAAAAAGTACTATTTATTTAGAAGGAGAAAGATTATGAATCAAGAAACCCAGCATCGACAGCATCACATCAATCTTTTGCCAGGTGAGGCGGCGCCGACCGTTTTGGTCCCCGGGGATCCGGGACGGGTTGAACTATTTGCTGAGTTAATGGATGAAGCCTGGAAGGTAGCAGAAAAGCGTGAATATGTGACTTATACGGGCAAGAAAGATGGCGTGCTGGTCAGCTGCACTAGCTCCGGCATTGGTCCTTCACCAACCGCAATTGGCGTGGAAGAACTTATTCGGATTGGCTGTAAGAATATCATCCGCATGGGAACATGCGGTGCACTGCAGCCAAATATGAAAGCGGGCGATATGATCATCGCGACAGCCGCGGTGCGCGGTGAGCGCTGTACGGAAGAATTCATCTCGATCGATTACCCCGCGATCGCGGATTATCGCATTGTGCGCGCGTCGATCGACGCCTGTGAACGATTGGGACTCACCTACCATCTGGGTATTGTGCGCACCCATGACGCTTTTTACTTAGAATCTCCCTGGGCGTTTGGCGATTATAAAGGCAGATTACAGAAATGGCTCGACCTGGGTGTCCTGGCGGTGGAGAATGAATCTTCAACCATATTTGTGATCGCGAGTATGCAGGGTGTGCGAGCGGGAACGATCCTGCTGAGCGGCAACCCGATCTTTGGCGAAGGCGAAGATGATCCAGATCTGGAAGAGCATAAGAAAGATCTGGTGCGTGTTGGAATCGAAACGGCAAAGATCCTGCATGAGATGGGTCTGGATCAGTAAGAGAAGAATTGGAGAATATAAACATGGAAAAACAACACCACATTCAATTGGTACCCGGTGATATTGGCGAAACCGTATTTCTTCCTGGAGATGTCAGCCGCGCAAAAGTGATCGCGGATCATTTTGATTCAGCGGAATTGGTCGCTTCGAATCGGCAGTATAACACCTTCACCGGTATGTATAAGGGCGTAAAGGTCAGTGTGACCTCGACTGGCGTTGGCGGTGCGGCTGCGGCGATCGCGATCGAAGAACTGATCAAGGTTGGCGCAAAGAACCTGATCCGAATCGGTACCGGCGGTATGATACAGACATGGCTTCCCCGACCGGGTATTCTGGTGATCACCGGCGCAGTTCGCGGTGACGGAACGACACGTGAATATTTCCCGCCGGAATTCCCGGCAGTTGCAGATTTCCACGTAGTGGAAAGCATGCTGGCTTCCGCAAAAGAGCTAGGGATTGAAGTACATGCGGGCTATGAATGGTCTCATGACGCATTTTATGCCGGATCTACGTTATCAAAATTGGATATATTGGAGATCGAAAAACCGTGGATCGATGCTGGTGTTCTGATCGTTTCTCAGGAAGCGTCAACCGTGTTCACCATCGCAACCGCCCGCAAAGTACGCGGCGGTGTGATCCTGTGTTCAGCCGGCTGTCACCAGTATCCGGACAAGATGGCTACCCCAGAAGAGATGGTGACGGCCATCTCGAACGCGACCAAGATCTCGTTGGAGACGGCATTGAAGTTGAACGAAATGGATCATGGGAAATAAGGGAAAGTATATAAATCCTTAAAAAAATGTAATTACTGAAAATAATTTATTAAAAATTAAACTGGCTGAAGTGTTTAATGATATTCAGCCAGTTTTTTAAATAAAGTTTTATATTAAAGCGCGGACAATCCCAACGCCCTCAGTTCCGTTTTGACCTCTCGATAAAGATCCAGCCAGGCGGGGATAGGGGTAAGGGTGGTGAGGTCGTACGCCTGATCAAAAGACACACCGGGGTTGCCGCCTTTTGCTCTAAACACATGCTCATAACGAGGGAGAAGATTGCCTACGATTAAGTTGGCTTCCTCGAATGATAGGTTCTGGCGGGCAACGGCGTGCCCTACTTCACCCATCCAGCGGGCTTCCAGCCCCGTTCCATTTGGGAATAGTCCGTCAGCAGAACCGACACCTTCTAAATGTCCACCGCTGACCGTTATGACGATTGCGTTGGCAGCCACTTCGTAGAGCAGCTCTCGAGTGAGGGCGCCGCTTTTGGGATAAATATCGGCAACGATGATGCAGGGGGCATTGCGAGCGAACGCCTGCTCGACCGCGGACTGCACCCACATGGTTGAGAGGGTGCTGGTTGCCACATGACGGATATGGATGGGGTGCAGGAGGTGATAATGTGTCCGGCAGACTATATTTGCCAGAATGAAAGATGCGATCTGTACGACCGCAGCGCCGGGCGCATCGCCCCCTAAACCGCCAACCATCACAGTAGCCAAAGACGCATTGCGCATTCCATATTCCACAGAGTTCAACGCGCGTGCCATGTTGATCTGATCAATGATAAGTTCATTAAAGAGTGCCACCAGGTGCGCATCAGTTGGGCGCAAATAATCCGGGTGCGATATGGCCAGGTCACCAAGTTCTGTGACGGCGCTCTGACCGGCTAATAAGCCCATGCCAGGCCTGCCAACTCCCTGAAGGGTTTCCCGCAGTATACGCAGTTCCCAGCGGGCTGCATGGATCTCCATCGGGCTGCCGGTTTCAACCGTTCGTCCATCGACATGTGTGATGGATCCGCAGGTGGCGAGATCGACAATCGGCTCCTGCATCCAGCTTTTTACACAGGGAACAAACAATTCTTCGGGTGTCGGCGCGCCGGGATTGCCAGCCCAAATGATCGGAGGGCGTTCGTCCATGATCTTGCGGGCATATAACCAGCGTGCATCATCTCCCTCACCCATCTGCAGACGCTGCGGCATCAGCCGTATGCCTTCCAATAGCTCATCCCGGCTGAAGCTGATCACTTTTCCGGTGGAGATACAGTAGATGCCGGAAGCAGCTGCAAGCTCCAACCCTGCCTGGAATAAGCGATCAATGAGATCGGGATCATCCGGGACCGCATTTTGCTTATCCCATGTCAGATGGTATGTATCAACCAGCTGCCTGACGGGAAGGACAATAAAATCCATATCCCAATCGGTCTTATTTACTGATCGTCCTGTTTTTGATCGGTCCAGAATATCCAGATAAGAATGAATCACAATTTATTTCCTTTAAAGTGGTTAGGATAATTATATATAGGATATCAAAAACCTCTGATTAGAGATTTTAATGGTATCCAAATAAAAAATGCCAGTACAATATTGTTTGGATTTGGGATGAATATGAAGAATATTAAAGATATTTCTATAAACAAGTATAAACTGATCGTTTCTGATATTGATGGAACCCTGGTTGGTAAGGACCATGTTCTAAGTACATTTACTAAAAAAACGTTGTTTAGGCTAAGAGAAGAAAGGTTTCCGTTCACACTGGCAACCGGAAGAAATCTGCCAGGGATTTCGTCCCTGGCAGATGAACTTGAGATCAACCTGCCTCTTATTCTCATCAACGGGGGTATGCTCCAGACCCGCCAGGAGAAAATGGTCAGCGTGACGACACTCCCTTTAGATGTTACTCAAGATGTGATCAATCTCTGTGAAGCACAGGAAAAGGATCTGGTCATTTATATAAGTAATGGGATCTATATTAAGGCTATGAACGAGAATATTCATCCCGTTTACAATAATGTTGAATTGGGATTATTTGAAATATCGGATTGGGATACGATCAAAGGTGAACTGGGTGGGGCGAATAAATGCCTGGTTGTAGATAGCTTTGTTCGCGAGAATCTGATCGAAATAGGAAATATCTTTGAAAGAGAATTAAATGGACGAGCAGATGTCCTGCACACCAGTTCGTCGCTGGTGGAGGTGATGCCGAAAGGAGTCACAAAAGTAAGCGGCATCAGTAAATTGGCAGCAAGTTTGGATATTGCGTTAGATGAAATTATGGCGTTTGGGGACTTCAACAACGATGTTGAAATGCTATCTGCTGTGGGTCTGGGAGTTGCAGTCGAAAATGCTTCTTCTGCCGCGAAGGCAGCTGCGGATCTGGTGGTCGGCTCAGTATGGGAAAATGGACCAGCGGTATTTCTAAATGAATTATTAGACCGCTGACTTTAGAATTTCACGGTCAGCGGTCTGTTTTTTTTACTCTACTCCCAGAAGTTTGAGATCATCTTTTGAGAGGAATTTAAACAGTTTGGTGCCGGTAACCGGATCCAATGCTTGTGCCGCTTTACGACCATTCTTAAGCGTTGTTACGGTAACCTTCGAGGTGTCAACCATTACGTGCTTTTTGTCCTTGAGTGAATAGAATTTCATTTCAGCCATTATTTTTACTCCTTTTACTATTAGTTGAATAAATTTGCGAGACTGCTGGGAGACCCCCGTTGAATGGGTAATCTCAATGTCTCATATATTATACAGGATTTGAGTGTGGTTTCGGCCTTAAAAATGGGTTTCATACAAAAAGGTGAAGAATCAAAAAGCATCCAAAATTGAATCAAAATATCTTATATAATTACCACTTCTTTAATTAAGTGAGCTTATATGAGTGAAGATACCTATTCACAAAGGAATTTCACCAACCGTGGATATGCTGCAGCAGTAGGCAGCGCCCTATTCTTGTCTTTGACAGCTATCTTTATACGCTATCTTACCCAAAACTTCACTATTCCAGCGCTGGTTTTAGCGTTCTGGCGGGAGATTTTCGTAGCCAGCACATTATTCCTGGTTTTTGCATTATTAAAACCAGAACGGTTGGGTGGAGTAAAAGGTCATTTGCTCTACCTGGTTGGTTATGGACTGGTATTGGCAATATTTAATGCGTTATGGACTTTTTCCGTCACCCTCAACGGGGCGGCTGTGGCAACGGTGCTGGCGTATTCATCCGCTGGTTTCACGGTGTTGTTGGGTTGGCTGATCTTAAAAGAAGAACTTACCTTTGTAAAAGTCCTTGTGGTTGGTTTGAGCCTTATGGGCTGTGCGTTGATAGTCAATGCATTTGACCCTACTGTGTGGAGTTTGAACAATGAGGGTGTGGTCGTGGGGATGGCAACGGGATTGTTGTATGCCATCTACAGTATTATGGGTCGGTCGGCTGCCCAGCGCGGCTTGAACACATGGACGACATTATTTTACATATTCGCTTTCGCATCCCTTTTCATGCTTAGTTTCAACCTCTTATTTGGAGGATTAATTTCAGGTACGGCGGCCAAACCGGCTGACCTTTTTTGGTTGGGAAACGCTTGGCTGGGCTGGGTGATGCTGCTGGCGCTGGCAATCGGTCCTACATTAATGGGCTTTGGACTATATAATGTCAGTTTGCGGTATCTACCCTCGAGTACAGCTAACCTTGTGGTGATGATTGAACCAGTATTTACAGCTCTGGTCGCGTTTTTCTTGTTTGGAGAAATTCTTACTCCTGTGCAGATCCTGGGCGGCGGATTAATTCTTGCCAGCGTGGGACTGACGCGCATAAAATGAAAAAATAGTGCTGTAGAATAATTAATATGCTGATATTTAATCGAAAAAGAAATGACATAGAAAAAACAAAAGCGATTTTGGATGGGTTTCGTGAGCGTGAAAAAACTGCTATCTGGAGCGGTGCAATTGTGGTCAGTTTTGATCAGGAACCAATTTCATCTGGCGGGCTTCCCTGGCGGTTGATCAATCTTTTATTAAAGGTGACCCCGCCGCAAGGAAAGCACTTTGTGGCAAAGACAACCTGGAAGGTGCAGGAGACCAGCATTGCCTTGCTTCAACCGGGAAACGAGATATCTGTGAAAATTGATGCGAGCGACCCGAATGTGATCTATCCGAATATCCAGGGCGCGGAATATATGCCTCAGTAGCTAAATTCGATCCTGCAAAACCCGCATTTTTTCGAAAAAGCGTTTGGCATACATGCCTTAACGCGAATATGGTACACAGTAGATCTATAGCTGCCAATTATAATTAAAAAAGACCAGAATTAGAATCCGGTCTTTCAATATATGTTAGTTCATCGACTTAATAAGTCATCGTAATTAGAATATCCAAATCTCTTCCAGAATGACTTTAGCTTGATCAAGGTCATGTACGAGATGATTAAGCATCATAGCTCGCAAGGCTTTATCGTAGTTCTGTTCTACAACTGCTTCTACCCACAGCATCTCAAATGTCGCGTTCAACCGCACCATCGCCTGCAGGTCAACTGGCATTTCAGCTGGCTGCAGAGGTACACAACCATGGCCCGTCACCAGGGCAGGTGTTTCGATGATGGCATCTGCGGGCATCCACGGTATGGTGGTTCCATTGACCACGTTGAGAATGAACACTTGATTGGCATTGTTGACATGCGCCAACATGACCGGCACCACACTTGCCCCATACCAATGTGCGCCGCGTTGTTTCAGAGATGCAGGAAGTTCTCCACTTTGACTGGCATAGTCTTCCAGGATCTGATTTTCAAGGTCTAAGAGTTGCTCCGCGCGTACTTTCTCCTGCTTGCTCTGAGTTTCAAACACACGATTAGAGTGGTAATAGTACTTGAAATAGGATGTGGGGATACCGCCCACGGCTCGGGCGATCTCCGCATCAACCGGTAATCCGGGTATCTGGCCTAATTTTTCAAGGATAGCGGGCATCATATCCACTCCCTTATGCAGGGCTTTGGTTACCCATCCGAAGTGGTGCATGCCAACGTACTGGATCCACAGGTCTTGATAGGGTATGCCAAGCATTTCCGCGATACCTTCTCCGATACCGACTGGTGAGTCACACACACCAATGATATTGACATTGGAGTAGCGAACAACCGCGTATTGGATAAAACTATTGGGATTGGTGAGATTAAGTACAAGCGCGTTTGGAGCATATTCTTCAATTGCCTTGCAATATTCGAGCACAATGGGAATCGTGCGCTTGGCGTTGTTCATGCCGCCGGGGCCGAACGTCTCTTCACCCAGGATGCCGAATTGTTTTGGAAATCGTTCGTCATACGCGCGTGCTTTGTAGCCGCCCACACGGATCTGATTTAGGATGTAATCCGTGCCTGATAAACCTCTTTGTAAATCGGTTTCAAAAGTAATCTTAAGGGGAATTTGCGCGTTTTCCGCAAGCGCTGTGCAGACAGCAGCCACCTTTTCCAGTTTGGGCTTCGTGCGTCCAACCAAACACACTTCAAAAGGAGGACGATCTTTCCGGGAGAGCATCTCCTGGATAAGTGTCGGGGAGGCAATCGAACTGCCTCCCAGAACGGTTAGTTTTTTCATATTATTCTCTATGATTCTTCTTGTAATCCTTAGGCAAGATCGTAATAAGCCAGAATGGCTTCTGCGGTGGCGACAGCTTCATCTTCTCGCAGAGTTTCAAACATCGGCAAATTCAACACGCGGGTGGCATAGGAAGCGCCGATCGGGAAATCCGCTTCTTTATAGCCAAGGTCTTCGTATGCTCCCTGCATGGGAACCAGAATGGGATACATGGCGAAGCCGCCAATATCATGGTCTGCCAGGAAAAGAAGCAGGTTCTTGCGTTCTTCTTCGCTGGGTGTGATGGTTGCGTATGAGTAATATACATGGTGGGCGTAATCCGCAACGTGGGGAAGTTGGAGGGGCGTATCCGCGAGCATTTTATCGTATATTGCGGCAATTTTCCGGCGGCGGTTGTTCCAGTCATCCAAATTTCGCAGCTTGACGCTAAGCATCGCTGCCTGCAACTCGTCCAAACGGTCCTGAAACCCAACCACTTCATGGATAAATTTCACCCGCTGGCCCACATAGCGCAGCATGCGGATCTTTTCAAGAAGATCATCATCGCTGGTTGTGATGATGCCTCCATCGCCATAGGCACCCATATTCTTGCTGGGGTAGAACGAGAACGCGGCGGCATGGCCGAGCGAACCTGTTCGGCGGCCCTTGTATTTTGCGCCATGCGCGTGGGATGCGTCTTCCAGCACCCACAGATCGTGCTTCTTTGCCAATTCCATGAGCGGATCCATATCCACCACATGTCCATAGAGATGCACAGGGATGATCGCCTTGGTTTTTGATGTGATTTTCTTTTCAACCAGTTCCGCGTTGAGGTTATAGGTTTTTGGGTCAATATCAACGAACACAGGGGTGGCACCACAGTAGGATGCGGCGAATGCTGTTGCCACGTATGTATTGCAGACGGTGATGACCTCGTCACCCGGGCCTACGCCCATGGCTTCAAGTGCTATATGGAGGGCTTTTGTTCCGCTGGATATCCCGATAGCATACTTGCTGTCACTGAATTTGGCGAAATCCTCTTCAAACTGTTTTAAATATGGGCCAAGTGTATATTTTCCGGTCGGTAGCACCTTTTTCACTGCTTCCATTACTTCATCGCCAATCTCTTCCCATTGGCGTTCCATGTGGCCGCTGCCGATCTTGGTCGGTTTCATAAGCGCGTTAACCCATTCCGGAATATCTATCTTTTTTGTCAGATCAATATTTGTCATTTTTACTCGCTGAATTCAAGTCTCAAGTGCAACAGTGATTATTTAAGAATACCACAGGCGATGTGAAAGACAGACACTTCTTGGGTCTTGTATTCAATCGATTTTCAGCAAATTGAATGTCTGCATTCGTTAATTTACTAAAATCAGTGTTTTTGGGAATGTATTGGCGAATCAGCCCATTCGTATTTTCATTGGTCCCTCGTTCCCATGAAGAATAAGGGTGCGCAAAATAAATCTTAGC
>JAUSPC010000201.1 GCA_030655835.1 Pelolinea sp. | reverse complement strand
GATCGGTGCCGCAACACTTGCCCCTTCACCGCCATTATAAACAAATGCAATAACTGCGATTTCGGGATCTTCATATGGGCCATAACCCACATACCAAGAATGCGTAGGCCAGCTTCCAGGCTGGCAAAGATTTTTTGATTGAGCCACATTGTCACAATATTCCGCAGTTCCCGTTTTCCCTGCAGTTTGGACTTCCTTACCATCCACTTCTATAACTAACCCCACTTGATCAAAAACCCTGGCAGCAGTTCCTTCGGAAACAACCAAACGCATTCCTTCCTGGGTTAGATCTATCACCCAATTCTCTACTACTTTCTTTTCTTCTGTTGGAATTCCGTTCTCATCGAAAACTGTAATAAGCGGATCTTTTGTGATGTCCCATTTTACTTCAGGAGTAAATGGCTCAATAATTGCTCCTCTTGCATCTAGAATTTGGTGAACCAATGTTGGTTGCATATATATTCCATTATTGGCAATAATTGCGGCAGATACAAGGACCTGTAATGGCGTTGCCAAAATATAACCCTGCCCGATCCCTGCGCTGTAAGTATCTCCTGTAGACCAGTTTTCACTTAACGTAATTCTTTTCCATGCCGATGTCGGAATTAGACCAGTTGCCTCGCCGGGTAATTCTATACCGGTTAGTTGTCCGTATCCGAGAGCCTTAGCGTATTCAGCCATGCGATCGACACCAAGCCCTTCTGGTACTTCTCCTGGATATCCACCAGATAGTTTATAAAAATAAATATTGCAAGATTCCTGTATTGCTCTTAAGAAATCTGACCTTCCATGCCCAAGGGGGGTATGACAAACAAACTGCCGCGGTGTTCCAGGATCGTTTGGGCTATATTTTTCAAGAACCTCAATACGACCAGTTCCGGGGCATTCCACGCTTTCGGATGGAGCCAGTATCCCTTCATTCATGAAACCTACGGCGGGCGCTAATTTGTAAACGGAACCTGGAGGATGCTCCGCGGAAATCGCATGATTAAATAATGGCCGATTGGGATCATTCGTTAATTGTTCATAATAGTATGCTGGAATAATCCTTGCCATACGATTATTTTCGAATGTGGGGAAAGAGACTAAAGCCAAGATCTCACCTGTCTTTGGATTGATAGCAATTGCCACCCCATTCGATGATCGGGTCTCATTAAAATATCTATTCCACCATTGAATTTCCCCAACAAGGGCAGCTTTGGCAGCTGCTTGAAGCCTGGCATCAATCGTTAATTCTATGTTATTTCCAGGAGTTGGTGCAACGGGTGGTTCAAGGTCCCTGATCTCTTGTCCAGCGACATCAACTTCGACAACCCGCAATCCGTTACTTCCGCCTAATATATTATTTAGTGAAAATTCAACTCCCGCATATCCGATCTTATCTCGATCTGGGACAAAACCCAGTTCGCGATATTCTTCTTCCAGCGATTGAGGTATTGGTCCTAAGAACCCGATAATCTCAGATGTTAATTCTCCAGTAGGATACTCTCTGATCGGTTCAATTTCAATACCTACCCCCGGCCAATCACTCGACCGTTCACTCACTATCATCGCTGTTTCCTGATCCACGTTGCAGGAAATACGCACGGGGTCATATGGAGCATTGGTGTCACCGATTATAACTATCTCTGTGATCCCAAAATCTGTCTGGCAGGGTGTGAATGCCCTCACTGTTTCATCGTTTAGAATTCCATTCTTAACCGGAATGCCAATGACTGGGGACAATTCTCTATAAATTTCCTCGATCGCTCCTGGGAGTGGGATATCGGTCGGAAAACCCGGCAGTAAAGCTGGGGTAATTATTACATTATAGGATGCAGCATTCCTTGCTAATACAACGCCATTCCTGTCATATACAATTCCCCTTTCGGTCTGAATGCTGACGTTGGTAGTTCTATTTTCTTCAGCCTGACTTAAAAAAGCATCATTCTGTAATATTTGCAGATCGAACAATCGTATGATATAGAAACCAAACACAGCGGCGATCAAATAATAAATTATTTGGACTCGCCAACCGTCAATTCGTGAAGGGGATTGTTTGTTAACTTTCATATTCCTCTTTATGGGAGATCCATTTGGTTAGATCACTCATCAACAAATATGTAGGAAACAAGAAAAATAAATTCAAGATCAAATTTGGAGCAAAAATTTCTCTAATACTTGTGATTATTCTAAAACCAATTCCCATAAATTGTAAGCCAATTACATCAACAACGAATTTTGCAGAAGTTCCTAAGATTGTTGAAAGTAAGGCAGCCAAAATTGGTGATTGCCATAATCTTTTATGGATAAACCAGGTAATTCCTGCGATTATTAAATATGCGATGAAAACCGCAAGCGTTGGCATCGCGGTCATCAGAGAAATAAAAAAACCACCAGCTAAAGCCCAGATAAAAACGCTATCATCCTCTTCAGTAACCCCCCAGGAGATTATTGATAATAAGACAATATCAGCGCTCCCGCTCAATATATTAAGGCGGCTTACAGCTACTGTTTGCAAAACCGAAATGATGAGCATAATAGGTAAAGGCAAAATAATTGATAGCATTATTATTGAGCAGGGACGGGAATTAAAGGTTGTATATTTATTGTTTTAAAATTCGTAATTACCAAAACAGCTCTTAAAGCTGCAAAGTCGATGACCGGTTGAACAGATGCGGTTTTGAATAATTCATTTTCTATTTCTTCCACATTCACGACTTGTCCAACGAGGATGTCAGTTGGATAGTTCCCGCCCAAACCCGAGGTTAATAAGATATCTCCGGGATTGAGTTTAATATTTTGAGAAACCATTCCCAAAGTGACATCACCCGTAATTGATCCCTCAACTTGGGCACTTTCATTCTGATTCTGTAGACGTACATTGACTCTTGAATTCGGGTCAGTGATCAACTGGACACGGGATGCACTTGCTGTCACCGCATCTACCCTGCCTACTAAACCCTGCTGAGTAACTACCGGCATCCCCCGTTGGATCCCGTCATCTGAACCATGGTCAATTATTACATAGTGCAAAAATGGACTTGGATCTCGGCCTATAACTGCAGCAGCAATATATTGATCCTGTGGTCTTGCCCTAGCAAAATCCAAAAGGGAATATAACACTTCAGCCTCACGAAGTTGTTCCTGAAGCTGGATCACTTGGCTTTGTAGGTTTGATACCTTGTTTTCAAGTTGAGCATTACTCTGTAACAATTCAGTTACATTTCTTGGAAGTGTGAAAAAATCATACACAGCCATAAATATTTCTGACAACCATCGTTGAGCAGCCACAAATGGGTCCATTACAATCCCAAGAATTGGACGTAAAACGCC
>JAUSPC010000188.1 GCA_030655835.1 Pelolinea sp. | reverse complement strand
AATCTAAAAATAGTTTGTATCATTCAGGCGCGGATGCGCTCAAGTCGCCTTCCGGGAAAAGTATTAGAAGATATTTGTGATCATCCTATGCTGTATTGGGTAGTGAGTCGGGCAGGGAAAGCGAAAAAGATCAATGATCTGGTGATAGCAACGACATCGGATGACTCTGATGACCCCATAGCTTTATGGTGCAAAGAAAACAATATTAATTGTTTTCGAGGAGACGTGTTTGATGTGCTGGACCGTTATTATCAAGCTGCTAATGAATGGCAGGCAGGAGTGATTGTCAGACTTACAGCTGATTGTCCTCTCATTGATCCTGAATTGATCGATATGGTGATTGAAGCCTTTTTTGAACAGAAAGTGGATTTTGCCGCTAATCGACTCCCGCCCCCATATGAAAGAACGTATCCCATTGGTTTAGATATAGAAGTGGTTTCGTTTGAGGCACTTGAAAAAGCCTGGAAAAGGGCAACGTTGCCCTTTGAAAGGGAACATGTCATGCCCTACTTGTACTCAGTGAAAGACCGGTTCAAAATTCACATTTTAGATGCGGATGAGAATTTGGGGAGCCGTCGATGGACGGTTGACACACCCGAGGATATTGAATTCATTCGCGCTTTATTTAGTAACCTAAACTGCCAAATAAATTTTTCTTGGAAAGATGTTTTGCACTTGCTTGATGAGAATCCTGATCTGGAACGCATAAATGCCGATGTCGCCCATAAGTCATACCGAGATGTAGATAGCCGATTAAAACTTCAATAGGAATATTAGATCTCATGAATCAACCGTTAGTAACGATCCTAACAGCACCTAAACCATTTGTTGACCCGCATATTCAGGTAATTCAAAAAAATGCCCTGAGATCCTGGAAGGCATTGGGTAGTGCGGTCGATATCATCGTTTTAGGTGATGATGAAGGCATCAAAGAAACCACACAGTCTCTTGGTATTTCACATTTTCCTGATGTAATGTGTAATGACAAAGGAACACCGCTTATAAGTTCCATGCTGGAAATAGGTAGGAGTGAAAGCCAATCGCCATTTTTGGCAATTGTGAATGCAGATATTGTCTTATTCCCTGATTTTACTCAATCGTTAATCGATGTATCAAAACTGAAAGAGGAGTTCTTGATCATCGGTCAGCGTTGGGATATGGATGTGCGGGAAGAAGTTGGTGATAAGAATTCTGATTTCGCACAATTAAAGCAAAGAGTTCCAACCCAAGCGAAACTTCACCCTCCCGCAGGAAGTGATTATTTCATATTTCCAAGAACATGTTATCAATCGATCCCTGATTTTGCGATCGGACGCGCCGGATGGGATAACTGGTTTATTTATGAAAGTCGTTGGGAAGACTGGGCAGTAGTGGATGGCACTAACGATGTCATGGTGGTTCATCAAACCCATGATTATGCACATCTTCCGGGCGGAAAACCGCATTACCGCCTACCTGAAACCAAGAAAAATGTGATCATGGGTGGCGGTGAGCACACCATTTTCACACTTTTCGACGCGCAATATGACCTTAAAGACGGGAAATTAGTGAAAAAGAAATTGTCTTTACAAAAAATGATTCGTGAAATAGAAATATTTCCGCTTTCAAACAAGCGCTCACAATTTTTTGGAAAATTATTTTTCTATCTATTTCATCCAAAAAAAGGGTATGCGGCACTTAAGAGATTGGTAAAGATCTAACTAATTACTGCAGGGGGTCTCAAATACAAAACCTTCAATAGCTGAAAACGCGCTGTTAATTTTATCGTTTATTTCACAGAGATCGTTGCGTGAAACGATAAATTTGGGATGGGTGTTTAATGGTAAAAATGGTACTTCCTCAGAAATGATTCTCAGAATATTCTCAAGGGTTTGTTCTTTCTCCTCTTTCAGGGTTGTTTCTGAAAAAGTAGCGCATTCTTTATCGATCAAAGAACTGGTATACGCTGAAAAATTAATCCCAGCAAATCCATTTGACTCACCGGGAATATTTGTGCTTATGACCAATGGACATGGATTATTAATTGGCGTCGTCCACTCAACCTGAGCAAGATTAAATTTCCCTTTGAAAATGGACATTTCTGTTGATGGATCCCAAAATATTTCTGGCGGCACTGATTTTATGATTATGTCAATCCCACATTCAGCCAATGACTCTTTATAAATATATGCTGCCGATCGATTATTAAGGGTATCAACAGTTAAATAAGAGAAGGTAAGGCTGGTTCCGTTTGGAATATTCTCAACACTTGAAGAGATTCGTCCAGTATTTTTATCTTCATCATGATCCATCCACCCTGATTCTTCGAGTAACTCGATTCCTGTTTCTGAATTGAAGGTTGAGGCAGTTTGATCGATTTTATCAGCGCTGGCTTCTACCCAAATTCTTGGAGGGTCTGGTTGACCATAATAGACTGAACTGTTTACACGTTCATGATCCAAACAAAACCCGATCGCTTTACGAACATCTTTGGATGAAAGTGGATTTGCCTTTTTATCTAAACCGGGTTCGAAAGAGTCATATGATTCTCGTAAATTGAAAAATAACACATCTTGATCCCCTGTTTGCAATTTATGAATGACTACCGAAGGGTCTTGATAATAATTGGTGAGAATATTAAGGATGGATAGTTGGTCTCTCATATTTGCTGTTGAAGAGATCAGATCACATCCATTTTCTTCAATTTCCTGGTTAAATTCACCAATATCCAAATTGAAATATTCAAATGGGCTGCGGTCAAATTTTAGATTGCTGATATTGGTATCCCCATTGGGGTTTGTAATTTTAAAAGTAAGATGATCAAAAACAGGCAGCCCTTCATCAGTACGGAAATAAAAGGGGTTCTTTCGCAGGCGAATATAAGCGCCCGGCTGCCATTCCTCAACCGCATATGCCCCCCACCCCAACGGATTACGGTTCACTTCTTCAGCTTCCAATAACTCATCCGCGCTGTACTTTCCCCACACATGTTCAGGCATCGGTGCCCAGAAATAGGATTCAAACGTATCCGTCACCAATCCGGGTTTTCCCACCCATTCGATGGTCGTATCATCCACTGTTGTGTAACTGGCTGTCTGATCAATCACCCTTTTACTGATCGGTGTGGCAGGATCGGAAGCAACCTGAAACGCATATACAGAATCAGGCGCGGATATGAGCT
>JAUSPC010000179.1 GCA_030655835.1 Pelolinea sp. | reverse complement strand
ATTCGCTGAAGCAGCGGTTAGAGCTGGTTTACAGGCATATTTCGGATATCCTATTACTCCTCAGACTGAAGCATTGGAATACATGTCTCACCGAATGCCGGAGTTAGGGCGCGTCTTTCTTCAAGCAGAAAGCGAACTTGGAGCGATCAATATGGTGTACGGAACAGCTTGTACTGGTGTGCGGGTAATGACATCCACATCCAGCCCAGGTACAAGTCTGATGATGGAAGGTTTATCCTATATTGCTGGCACAGAAGTACCGATGGTGCTGGTAGATGTGGTTAGAATCGGACCCGGGTTAGGAAATATTGCCCCCGCGCAGGGGGATTACAACCAAATGGTACACGGCGGAGGACATGGTGATTATCATCCAATTGTTCTCGCGCCAGCCAGTGTGCAAGAAACCGTTGATATAGTTTATGAAATGTTCGATATTGCTGAAAAATATCGCACCATTGGTGTCGTAATGATTGACGGCAGTATTGGCCAAATGATGGAACCAGCGGAAATGCCGCCCATGTTGGAATTACGTAAAGAAATACCTGAGTGGGCTGTCCGCGGTGGAAAAGGGGAAGACCGTCGGATGCTAACATCTATATATTTAGCCCCCGAAGAGATGGAAAAAACAAATCTGCGCATGATGAGACGATGGCAGCAGGTCGAAAAGAATGAGATCCGATATAAAGAATATTTCATGGATAATGCCAAAATTGCAGTCGTTGGATTTGGTTCTGCGGGCAGGGTTGCACTTTCCGCCGTCCGGACTGCACGCAGTCAAGGCATCCCAGTAGGATTGGTCAGACCGATCAGTCTGAGTCCATTTCCCAAGCAGGTCATTCGTGAGATCGCAGAACAAGTTGATACCATCTTAGTGGTTGAAATGAATTCCGGGATGATGCTTGAGGACGTACTGAGCGCTGCTCAGGGAAAAACCAACGTGGATTTCTATGGTCGTATGGGGGGAATGATGCCGTTCCCAAGTGAGATACTGGACGAAATCAAACGAATATCTAAAGAGCCTAACAAAGACTTGCGGCATCCAAGAGATATTTGGTTAGAACGCATGGAAAGTATTGTGTAATGAAGGAGCAAGCTATGACAACAATAGATATGAAGAACATGGATGTTATTTATGAACGTCCTGAAACATTAGTAAATATAAACTCCCATTACTGCCCCGGATGTACACATGGTGTTGCCCATCGACTGGTTGCAGAAGTTATAGACGAAATGGGATTATCAGAAACAACAATTGGAGTAGCATCTGTCGGTTGTTCTGTTTTTTCTTATAACTACTTTAATTTTGATTTTGTAGAAGCTCCTCACGGCCGCGCACCAGCGATGGCAACCGGAGTTAAAAGAGTGAGACCAGACCGGGTTGTATTCACGTATCAGGGGGACGGAGATATGATCTCGATCGGAACTGGCGAAATTGTGGCGGCGGCTGGCCGCGGCGAGAATATCACAGTTATCTTTATCAATAATGCTAACTATGGCATGACCGGCGGACAGATGGCACCCACTACATTACCGGGAATGAAAACCACCTCTTCGCCTAACGGACGAGACGTTGAAAAAATGGGCTATCCCATCCTGGCCAGCGAAATGCTCGCGACGCTAGAGGGGTCCTCTTACATTGTTCGGCGCAGTCTACACAACGCAAAGAATATCCGCATGGCAAAGAAAGCGATCCGAATGGCATTTGAGACTCAGGTACGCGGGTTGGGTTTTTCTATGGTTGAGCTCCTTTCCACCTGCCCAACCAATTGGCACCTTACCCCAACCGAGTCGACAAATTGGCTCGAGGAAAAGATGGTCCCTTACTTTCCAATTGGAGATTACAAGGTCCATCCTATTTTGAGCGAGATCAAGATCTAGGAGATTATGATGCAAAACGAAACCATTATTGCTGGATTTGGCGGTCAGGGTGTGCTTTTTATTGGAAAGGTTATTTCATACTCTGCATTGGAAAATGATTTGGAAGTAACCTGGTTCCCATCTTATGGGCCTGAAATGCGCGGTGGAACCGCAAATTGTACTGTGGTCATATCTAATGAGGAAATTGGATCCCCACAGGTTCTTAACCCGCGCGCTGCTATTGTGATGAACCAACCGTCTCTGGATAAATATGAAGATATGATCGTTCCAGGAGGTTATTTAGTCGTTAACTCGTCTATGGTAAATCGCTCCACAAAACGCAAAGATATTACTGCTATTGAGATTCCAGCTACAGAAATTGCTGAAGAGATCGGTGACAAACGCTTTACAAATGTAGTGATGCTGGGAGCATTAACAGCAGCTGCGGATTTCTTGGATCTTGCAAGCATAGAAAAAGGATTGAAAAAAGGCCTCTCTGGGAAAAAAGAAGCCTTGCTTGAGATCAATAAAACTGCCCTAAATAAGGGCGCAAATTATAAATCATAATTTTAATAATAAATACCTGAATAAGTTCAGACACATGTGAGACGATAGCTCTGGACAAAAAGGAGCATCGGGGTCATCCTTAAGGGTGATAAAACCAGAAAAGGAGCAACCCCGATGCATACAAGATACCACTTACCAAAGGAATTCTATCACCTCGT
>JAUSPC010000165.1 GCA_030655835.1 Pelolinea sp. | reverse complement strand
CGGTGCTTTAGTGGGTATTCCAAATGTCGGTAATGTGTTGGCATCTATAAAAAAAGCTGTATTTGATGATCAGTTTCTTACTATGGAATCTATTAAAGAAGCCATCGATCAAAACTTTACAGATTCCAACGCAGCCGAAATTCGGCAAATTCTCCTGAATCGTATACCTAAATATGGGGAGGATGAGAATTATGTGGATGAATTGACGGCTTTGGCACTAAATGATTATTGTGAGTTAATCTCACAATTTAAAAATATGCGTCATGGCAAAGGACCTATCGGTGGAACTTATTACGCTTCCACAGTAACAATATCATCCAATATTACTGCTGGAGATGTTGTTGGAGCAACGCCCGATGGTCGCAAAGCGCATGAGCCAACAGCCGACGGAATTTCCCCATCGCAAGGTTGTGGAAAGAAAGGACCGACAGCAATCATCCACTCGGTAACTAAACTACCCACTGTTTTAATGACCGGTGGTCAACTTCTCAATATCCGTTTACAAAATAGTCTTCTTAAATCTTCCGCAGGCATTAACAAATTAGCCGCAGTATTGAGGTCTTTGGTGGACATGAAAGGGTGGCATGTGCAATTCAATACAATCTCAACTGAAGTATTGCGGGACGCAATAAAGCATCCCGAAAATTACCGCGACCTCATTGTACGCGTCGCCGGTTATAGTGCACTTTTTGTTATGCTGGATCCAGTTCTTCAAATGGACATCCTCTCCAGAATGGAACATGATTTGACATGAAAAAGGCTACAATTTCCGGCTATATTTCGAATATTGAACGATATACACTTCATGATGGGCCAGGAATAAGAACAACTGTATTTCTGAAAGGTTGCCCCCTATCATGTTTGTGGTGCTCAAACCCTGAAATGCAGGTGGGTTATCCACAACTCGCTTATTTTGAAGAGCGCTGCAATGGATGTCTTCGCTGTATCGAAAAATGTCCTCAAAATGCTATTTCCATTAAACAAAATTGCTTACAAGTAGAGGTTGACTTTGTCAAGTGCAATCATTGTGGTGAGTGTGTTGATACCTGCAATATGGATGCCCTGGTGATGATTGGAAAACGCGTTTCCGTGGAAGAAATTATGAATACGGTTACAAGAGATAAGGTATTTTATCAACATTCCAATGGAGGTGTTACGATTTCAGGTGGTGAGCCGTTATGGCAATCTGATTTCTCTGGAGAGATTTTACGAAGGTGTAAAGAAAACCAAATCCATACAGCCATCCAATCTTGCGGTTATGGAACTAAGGAACAAATTGATCGTATAATCCCTTTTCTTGATTTAGCCATCATTGATCTTAAACATTATGATAGTTCCGCCCACCATAAACTAACAGGCAAAGGAAATGAAGATATTATCGAGAACATAAAATATATTGATAATAATAAGATACCCATAGTTATTCAAATTCCCTTGATTCCCGGTTTTAATGACTCCGAGGAAACACTAAAAAATATATTTAATTTTACGGGAAATCTAAAAAACGCGCTTGGCGTTAGCCTGTTACAGTATCATACCATGGGCGTACCAAAATACAAGCATATCGGGATATCATATATAATGCCATCCATTGATTCTCTACCAGCAGACTATTTAAAGGAGAAAATAGAAAGCTGCAAAAAATATAACTTGCCCATTATCCAATTTATGGATGATTATTTATTGTAAACCAAACGAAAACAACCAATTTTTCCCTCCGCATTTGGAACACCCATGAGCCAGCGCAATCTCTACAAAAATTTTAAAGCTGTAATTCATCAAGCTGGAATGCGAAATATTCGTTTTCATGATCTAAGGCACACTTCAGCGTCATTGATGCTTAATCATGGAATACCTGCGCTAATCGTTGCAAAAAGATTGGGACATTCAAAAGTTAGCGTTACTTTGGATACCTATTGACATCTTTTACCAGGTATGCAACAAGAAACAGCAGATTTTATAGATGATTTAATTACACCAATTGAAGTTAAATTGCACACGTTTATCACACGAACCCCCTGAATTACGTATAATCAAATTATATACCCCAATATAAAGAGGGCTACCGGGTAGTAGTCCCAATATGTAGTGGTGGCTGACGGGGGCCACGAAGTACTCCAAAGGGGTAAACCCGCGACCAAAGGAAGTCCTGAAAGGGCAACATCCTATTCCACAGACAGGTGCTCCCCTACAAATATATAATCGGGCACCCCCGGGGAGATTCGCCTGTGCCCGATTGGGTAAACTCCCAGCCTTCTGACACTTGTCCCCTTTGGGGATTCGAAGTCATGTACTCAATCAAATAGATTCCATAAAGATCTCAAAACATAAAAAAGGACTATAGATTATTAGTCCTGGTATCTAGGGGTTGCTGACGGAGGTTGCCTATCCTGGTACATCACAGGGAATCCGCATCTTCTTAATCTGCAGACAGGGAATTTCCTGTCCACATCTTATAACAGCATCCAATTTGTCCGCAGTGATTACACGCGAATTGCACCCTAAAAGAAAAAAGGCGACTCAAAATATGCGGGGATCATATGTATTCAGAACACTCCTATCGGTGTAGATGAAAATGTTTAGGTAGATCCAGTGGTGTGTTGTATCCAAAGAAACTTCAATATACCAATTTTGGTATTCAAATTTTCATTTTTTTTCCTGCGAAATCTTATATAATCATTTTAATAGAAGATATGTAAAGGAGGAACGAAATGAGCAGTAAACTAAAAATAGCTTGCGCCTGGACAGCAGTTATGATTGTGATAGTTTCATGCGCGCTGTCAGGAGGAGACCTGAGCGAAGAGGAGAAACTTCAGACCGCAGTCGCGCTGGCATTGGAAGCAGTAGAGGTTGAAGAGGATGATGGTGGCGAAGCACAGATACCTACGATCACAATCTCTCCTACGGATACGCCAGAAGGTCCACCCACGGATACACCGGAACCCTGCAACCGCGCGAAATTCATCAGCGAAACGATTGAAGATGGCACAGATTTTGACCCGAATGAGTCGTTCACCAAAACCTGGCGTTTGAGGAATGACGGAACCTGCACCTGGAATGCTAATTACAAGCTGGTTTTTGTTGATGGCGACCAACTTTCGGGACCTTCAACCAAGAACCTCACCCAGTCAGTTGCACCTGGTGAGCAGGTGGATATCAGCGTGAACCTTAAAGCTCCTGGTTCCGGAGGTACTTATAAAGGATTCTGGAAGGTCGCCGATGATGAAGGGGAGTACTTTGTCCATAACATCTGGGTTGAAATCGAGGTTATTAATCCCATACTTATACTACCTGGGCCGCTAGTTATTTTAAAAGCAGATCTGATAGTAACAGAATTTTCCCTCAATCCAGCCACTCCCACAGCAGACGACAGCATGCATACACGCGTCAAGGTGAAAAACCAGGGCGGGACCAACGCCGGCGCATTCAAGGTGGAGTGGTATGGGCTAAACACGTTTACTAACCCAAGCTGCACCTGGAATATCGTGGGGGGCCTGGCAAAAGGCGACACCGTGCTGGTTGAATGCGATTTCACATTCGCAAGCTGGTATCCGCTCAACAAGACAACGATCGTTTATGTTGACGTCGATGATACTGTGGATGAAACCAATGAGGGTAATAATTCGGCCAGCATTTCCCCGTTTGGGGTTAACCCATAGAAGATAAGGGATATTAGTTAAGTAAATTGAAAAAGCAACTATTTCTGTTTTCTATTTTCTGATCAGTGACCAGCGCTTGCTGAACCATCCCGTATGGCCCGGATGAGCAAGCGCTGGAAACTGCGGTAATAATATTATCGAGGCGCTGCTGGTAACCGAAGTGGTTTCAACCTCAAGGGCAGTTAGTTTGAAATAGTCTTTTTATTAATGGCGATTTTAGCGGAAAAAGATTCCTACATTTAGTAAGATTTTTTGAAAATTGACCGTACTCAAATCTTCTAATATGTCTGCATAATTACATGATGGATGAGACAAGGTGTA
Organism: Pelolinea sp.; assembly: GCA_030655835.1. GTDB lineage: Bacteria > Chloroflexota > Anaerolineae > Anaerolineales > Anaerolineaceae > Pelolinea. The sequence goes on along the minus strand of JAUSPC010000165.1, from coordinate 16,750 downwards.
AGTCTATCCCCTAATAAAATAAGCGCTACTTTTGCTTGGATAGAAAAAATGTGCAAATAATAAAAAATTAGCGGACTCTAAACAATTTACTCCTTTAAATCCGAACAAATTGGTTAGTAGCTATAATAAAACAAGGGGGGATAAAAATTTTCAAAATAAGATTTAACCTGCGAAGTATTGGATAGATTAATTTATCTGACATTTATCCTTCGTGTCATATAATCATTCAATCTTCATAATAATGATGCCATGGAATTTGTATAGGTTCAAATATTTTATGTGAATAAGATTGGGTTTTTATTTATCCAACTCTATTTCCTGTTATAACGGCTTTTCCTTGTATTAAGTACAATTTTAGGGATGTTTACAACAATGGTTCCACACAGCACAAAAATCAAAAAATAATTGTCCATTGTTTCTACAGGGATTACACATAAAAACCTAAAAGACAGCCTGGATTTTCATGTCAGTTGGCTATCTTTGTTCAGAGAATCTTCGGCCTCCGATACAAAAGAGCACTTTTCAATCATAATTCATGAAACTAAGTGACAGCCAATTGCTCATCAGAATATTGTTGGAAGATCTTTTCCTCAACAATGATGCGCATCCGATCGAGCGCTTGATAAATTTCTGTGTAGGTTGTGTATAGCGGGGTGATACCCAGTCGAATATTATCCGGCGCTCGAAAGTCAGGTATCACCTGTATAGCAGGGGGCGGGGATTCGATCAATGCCCGGCTGATGCGAAAACTTTCTGGATGACGAAGCGAGACATGCGATCCCCGCATTTCCGCCTGGCGAGGAGTGCCCAGGGTAAAACCGAGTTCGGTCAGCCATTGGTCTGCCAAAAAGATAAGGTACTCTGTTTGGTTGATACTCTTCGACCTAAGTTTTTCCATTGTTGCTTCCAATGTGATATCTATGCTTGGTTCTACCGCTTTCATGGAAAGCATCGGGGGAGTGCCTACCCTAAATCGGGAGAGGTCAGACGCGGGGGTGAAATCCAGCTCAAAGGCGAACGGTTTTTGCGCGGCAAACCAACCCCACATCGGCTGGCTCAACTGTTCTTGCAGATCCCGCCGCACATATAAAAACGCGGGGGCGCCGGGCCCTCCATTGAGATATTTATATGTACAGCCCACAGCCAGATCCACATTACACGCATTCAGGTCAAGCGGTACTGAGCCGACGGAATGGCTTAGATCCCACAACATTAATGCGCCGGACTGATGAGCAAGGTCAGTCACTCTTGCCATATCGTACATAAAAGCGCTTTTGAAGGCCACATGGGTCAAGCTGACCAATGCGGTATCGTTGGTGATGGCTGTTTCAACTGCTTCAGGAGCTATGGTAATTCCATCCGCTGAAGAAATAAGCTTCAGGTGATGGTCTTTTCCTAAAAGATCAACGATCCCCTGCAAAATATAGAGATCAGACGGGAAGTTAAAACCATCACTCACTATTCCGGCACGTTTCGGTCGTGCTTTGAGGGCTGCTACAGCCAACTTGAAAAGATTTATAGAAGTTGCTTCTGTGACCAGCACTTCTTCCGGGTACGCGCCGATCAGTTTGGCGATTTTCGCTCCCAATTCAGTTGGCGTATTGATCCAGCCGTCATTCCAACCGCGAATTAATCGATTGCCCCAATCGTGCTCGATCGTATTGCGCATGAAATTGACTGTACGTTTGGGAAGCCGTCCCAGCGAATTTCCGTCCAGGTAGACCAGATTCGGGTCATCGATCACAAACTCATCACGAAAGCAAGCCAGCTCATCTTGACGATCCAGGTCACAGGCAAGGTTTATATCGGCAGTAAATTGTTCCATTGAGAATCCTTGTTTTTATTAAAGTTTAGCAGAGAAGGGCTTAAATCATTTTTATCCTGTGTACAGGATAATAGCGTCAGTAATGAATATCACCATTCTTACGCAGTTTGATCGATGGAAAATAATTCCAAACCTGATTATAACGGTGGGTTCATCAAACTAAGGGAATTAAAACTGACAGGTCCAATAATTTGTGGAAATTTGCTTTTTTATTTTTAAGTAGAACATCATATAAAAAAGAAAGGTTTTACATAGATATTATTGCTAAGTATTATATAATTAACATACTTGAAAAGATCAGCTCATAATGATCACAGTAAGATTTTGAGTCTTAGTTGGAGGTGATTTATAAGATCATACCTAAAACATTTTTCGAATCCCTATTTCTAAAAAACTAGTTTATTTAATGGAGGATATAGAATGTTGAAAAGAAAAGTAATGCTTATTTCCGTTTTACTAATTTTTGCGGTTGTTTTATCAGCATGCGGAAGCCCCGCAGCGACTGTAAGTGAAAAAACAAAAGTCGCATTTATCTACATTGGCCAGCCAGGTGACCTTGGGTGGACATTTGAACATGACCGCGGACGATTGATGCTTGAGGCAGAATTAGGTGATCTGGTTGAGACGATCACTGTACCTGATGTGTCAGAAGGCCCAGACGCGGAAAAAGCGATCCGTGATGTGGTTGAAGCAGGCGCGAAGATCGTTTTCACAACCAGTTTTGGATATATGGACCCCACGCTTGCAGTTGCTGAACAATACCCGGATGTCATATTTGAACACTGCTCTGGTTACAAAACAGCCGATAATATGTCCACTTATTTTGGGCGCATTTATCAACCCCGCTACCTCTCAGGTTTGGTAGCCGGCAGCATGACCGAAGCTAATTTTATCGGTTACGTGGCCGCATTCCCAATCCCTGAAGTTGTACGCGGTATCAACGCCTTCACTTTAGGCGTAAAAGAAGTAAATCCAGATGCTAAGGTGCATGTTGTCTGGTCAAACACCTGGTACGATCCCGTCAAAGAACGGGAAGCCGCGATCGCCCTTCTCGATGAGGGTGCAGATATCATCACCCAGCATCAGGACACCACAGAACCGCAAAAAGCTGCCATGGAATATGAAAAATTGAGCGTTGGGTATGACTCAGACATGGCTCAATTTGTTGGCGATACGGTGCTTACCAGTCCTGTCTGGAACTGGGGAAAATACTATGTCGCGACCGTTCAAAGTGTCCTGGATGGGACCTGGGAACCGCACCAGTATTGGGGTGGATTAGCTGATGAAGTGGTTAAGCTTGCTGATTTCAGCCCCTTAGTACCAGAAGATATCAAATTAATGGTTGAAGCTAAAAAGGCTGAACTGGTCAGCGGCGATTGGGATGTGTTCTGCGGACCTATAGCAGATCAAGACGGAACTGTGGTCGTTGCCGATGGAGAATGCATGGAAGATGGAGACATGCTTGGCATGGCCTGGTTTGTTGATGGTGTGGTTGGAACAATTCCAGCAGAATAAATTAAACTAAACAATAAAGCCCCCTTTTTTGGATATGATCATATCCCGGGGGCTTTCTTTTAAAATTAATGAGAATTGGTTACCTTATGGAAAATCCTAAAGCAACCACGGTCGTTCAATTAAAAGGCATCACAAAAAAATTCCCCGGCGTTTTAGCCAACGACCGGGTGGATCTTGACATTAATTCCCATGAGATCTTGGCCCTCTTAGGGGAAAATGGGGCGGGAAAAACCACCTTAATGAATGTGCTGGCTGGGCTCTACAATCCGGATGGCGGTGAGATCTTACTAAATGGAAAACTGGTCCAATTCCATTCCCCACGCGATGCAATTGCCAACGGTATAGGCATGGTCCACCAACACTTCATGTTAGTGGAGAGTCTAACTGTCGCTGAGAATATTATTCTCAGCCTTCAATCCAATGCGCTTTCTTTAAACCTGGATCGTATTAAAAAAGAAATTTCAGGCCTATCTAAGAAATATCAAATGCCTGTTGACCCTGATGCGTATATTTGGCAGCTCTCGGTCGGAGAACAACAGCGGGTTGAAATTATGAGATTGTTATACCGGGGAGCGGATGTTTTGATCCTGGATGAACCGACCGCTGTGCTGACCCCAAATGAGGCAACTGAACTGGCAGCAGTTCTACGGCATATGGCAAACGAGGGAAAGGCGATCATCATCATCACCCATAAATTAAATGAGGTCATGAATTTTTCAGATCGGGTTACCATACTAAGGGCAGGCCAAAAAATAGCTTCGTTTCTAACAGCAAAAACCTCAAAAGAAGAACTTGCGCGTAAAATGGTGGGGCGGAAAGTGTTATTTCATCTGGAAAGGTCTGCGTGCGTGCCAGGAAAAGCGGTTCTTAAATTAGAAAATGTGGAAGCATTAAATGAAAAAGGGCTGCCTGCATTGAGATCCATTTCGTTCCAGGTTTGCTGCGGAGAAATACTCGGCGTGGCAGGAGTTGCCGGTAACGGGCAGCGTGAATTAGCTGAGGTCATATCTGGTTTACGGACAGTTAAAAAAGGAAAAATCCTAATCAATGGCGAAGATGTGACCAACTGCACTCCCCTCCAGGCAATAGATATTGGCATCAGCCATATTCCTGGCGACCGATTGGGCGTTGGGTTGGCGCCGAATCTACCGATCTCGGATAACCTTACGATGAAGGCATACCGGGAGCGCCCGATCACTCGGGGGTTTTTCCTGGATCGGGATCAATTGCAGGTTTTTGCAAAGAATCTGATCCAGACCTTCGCAATCACTCCTCCCGTGCCTGAGACGCCGGCCAGACTGCTTTCGGGCGGGAATCAGCAGCGGTTGATCCTGGCGCGCGAGATCACAGCCAACCAAGGCGTCATCATCGCTGTGCATCCCAGCCGCGGTTTGGATGTCGGGGCGACAGAATCGGTACGCAAGACTTTGTTTGAGCAGCGTGAACAGGGAACTTCGATATTATTGATCTCTGAAGACCTTGAAGAGATCCTGCAAATTTCTGATCGCATTATGGTTTTGTATGAAGGGAAGATCATGGGTATTGCAGAAGTTGCTGATATTACCGTAGATGAGATCAGCTTGATGATGGCTGGTCAACCATTAGAAAAATTTAATCATGAATTACCCGCCGATGGATTAAAAACATGAGAATATCATTTGAAAAACGCTTAGAACAGTCCCGTCTTTCTGCCATTCTGGTACCGGTTTTTTCATTCGTGATGGCACTTATATTTGGAGCGATGATACTGCTTGCGTTTGGAGTCAATCCGCTGCAGGCATATACCGTGATGGTAAGGGGATCCATCGGAAGCAGCTACGCACTTAGCGAAACTCTAGTCAAAGCAATTCCTTTGATGCTTACCGGATTGGGTGTTTCAATCTCCTTCCGAATGCTTTTCTGGAACATCGGCGCTGAAGGCCAATTGGCGATGGGCGGGATCGCAGCAGCGTTCGTGGCCCTTTTCTTAGAAAAATATCTGCCCCCATTCTTAGTGCTGCCCGCAATGATGATCGCAGCAATTCTGGCAGGAGCGCTGTGGGGATTAATACCAGCCACCCTCAAAGCTGTTATCGGTGTCAATGAAATTCTTACGACGCTGATGATGAATTACATCGCGATTCTTTTTGTTGAGTATCTATATTTTGGCCCATGGAGGGATCCGGACGGCTTCGGGTTTCCTGGCACTGCCCAATTTCCCGAAACAGCCTGGCTGCCAAGATTCACCGGCCGTATCCATTTCGGCATTATTTTTGCAATTATTGCAGCAGCATTGATCTGGTTCATCCTTAACCACACTAAGCGCGGTTATGAAATTCGCCTGATCGGGCAGAATCCCCGCGCCGCGCGTTATACCGGGGTCAACATAGGCCGCAATATTTTAGTGGTCATGCTGTTATCTGGCGGCCTTGCTGGGCTCGCTGGCATGGCGGAGGTCTCAGGAATCGCCCACAGATTATATAGCGGGCTCACCTCCGGGTATGGCTATACCGCCATCATCATTGCCTGGTTAGCCAGCCTCAATCCGTGGGGAATTCTTGTGGTTGCATTCATGATGGGCGGGTTAATTGTAGGCGGAGACCAGATCCAAATAGCCATGCAAACCCCGGCAGCAGTTGCCCAGGTCCTTCAAGGAGCGATCCTGTTCTTTATGCTGGGCGGTTCGATCTTTGCGAATTATAGGGTTCGAATTATAAAAAATTTAGAGAAAAGTAAATCCGGAGCTGACGGATATGGATAATGCTTTTATCATTTCAATTTTAATTATTACCATTCGGGCTGGCACCTCGCTGCTATATGCCACATTGGGCGAGATCTTTACAGAACGGGCCGGCATCCTAAACCTGGGGGTTGAGGGGATCATGATCATGGGAGCGGCGACTTCCTTTGCCGCTGCTTACTATACAGATGATGCCTGGTTGGGGTTGGCAACCGCAGTAGTCATTGGCAGTATTTTGGGATTGGTCCACGCATTTCTAACCGTAACCCTGCGTGCTGACCAGGTGGTAAGCGGTTTGGCGATGACAATCTTCGGCACCGGTTTAGCAAGTTTCATGGGTCAGCGGTTGGGCCCCGGAAGAACAACCATGATCGGTCTGCAAAGTCCCAGTTTTGAGCGATTCCCTTTCCCGGTATTAAACAAGATACCCATTTTTGGACCTGCTTTTTTTGAGCAGGATATTCTTGTTTATTTCCTTTATCTTCTCGTCCCGTTATTATGGTTCTTTCTTTATAAAACCCGCCCGGGTCTAAAACTTCGAGCTGTTGGTGAGAACCCGAGAGCGTCCGATTCCATGGGCATTAACGTGGCTAGATCACGCTATTTGTACACGATTTTTGGCGCAATCTTGATCAGCATCGCCGGCGCGCATCTCTCATTGGGATATTTGCAGGGATGGGCAGAAAATATTACCGGCGGACGAGGCTGGATAGCCATTGCACTGGTTATTTTCGCTACCTGGAATCCGGTGCGTGCAGTCCTTGGCGCATTACTTTTTGGCGGGATTAATGCCCTTCAATTCCGAATGCAGGCGGCCGGAACAACCATTCCCGCATCTTTCCTGAATATGATGCCCTATATTTTTACGATCGTGGTCCTGGTTATCATCACATGGTGGGAAGCTTTCCTTAAGCGCATCGGCGCACCTGCCGCGCTGGGACTGCCGTATGTGCGCGAGGAAAAAGATTAAGGACGACTGATGGGGGTAGCTTATCCTGATGTAACACAAGAAATATGCAACACAGCGTTCATTGTGTCCACCTGCCTGCCCTCCAGAGGGGGGGTATCACCGGTGTTGTACCCGGAATAACAGGAAAGGCGGCTCAACCAGGGCTTCACCTTTGTATCAATTGCCTAATCTGACGATCAAATTGCCTTCAATGGCACGAATAATCTCCTTGCAAAATGTTTGAAAAAAATAAAACATTTGATATGATATTCTTTAAGGAAATGAAAGTTGTACTTATTACTTGAACTCAAAATATATCAAAATAATGAACCTTTGAGGTTTCACTTGATAGAAAAAACATCAGCAAACAAACTTGGATCAATAAATAAGCTAAATCGTTTTCCTTTTCCACTTGCCAAAATATATAATGAATATATTGTATTCCTTGAGTCACACTTTGTGAATCAGAATACAAAGCTTATGGGTATGAATTTTCTTTATAGCAATGCTCATTATCTGCAAATACAGAGGTAAAATCCGAATATAGAGAAGTGGAGGTAAGTATGCTCGAAAAATACGATTTCATCATAATAGGCGGAGGCGTGGTTGGAAGCATGATAGCCCGCTGGTTATCTCGCTATGAGGCCAGCGTTCTGCTCATTGAGAAAGAAGCCGATATCTGCATGGGCGCTTCTTCCGCGAATACCGCAATCGTGCACGCCGGTTATGATCCCCTTCCCGGTTCACTGAAAGCCAGGATGAACATTGTTGGGAACCCGATGTGGGATCAGCTTTCTGGAGAATTGAGCTTTCCTTTTGAGCGGCGCGGAGATTATGTGGTTGCGGTTGGTGAAGAAGAACTTCCTGGTCTGGATACATTAATGGAACAAGGCAAGGTAAATGGAGTTCCAGGCATGAAGATGTTATCCAAGGCAGAGGTTCTTGCTCGGGAAAAGAATATCAATCCGGATGTGAGTGGCGCCCTTTGGGCATCGACGGGCGGTATCTGTGACCCCTTTGCAGTCACCATAGCTGCAGCAGAAAATGCGGTCATGAATGGGGTCAAAGTGCTCCTCAATACTTCATTTGAAGACTTCATTATGGAAGGAACCCGTATTGTTGGAATAAAAACCAATCGCGGAGATTTTGGGTGCCGCTGGGTGATTAACAGCGCGGGAATGTATTCAGATGAGATCATGCATAAAGCAGGGATACGGCCAGAATTTGTCATCAAGCCGCGCAGAGGTGAATATTTCGTATTCGATCGCGCTGACCTTACCATTGATAATGTGCTTTTTCCTGTGCCAAGTTTAAAAGGGAAAGGTATTCTTGTAACCACCACGCTGCATGGGAATACCATTATTGGCCCAAATTCAGTCTTCGGTGAGGAAAAAGAAGACCGATCTACAACCCATGAGGGACTGGAAGAGATCTGGCAAGGTGCCAAAAATTTGGTCCCTTGTTTGAATCAGAAACACATCATCGCGATGTTTGTTGGCCTCCGGCCTTATGGTAACGGTCCATGCAAGTCGCCAGGCATAGATTACCAGCATGATTACATCATCGAAATTCCAACAGAGGTCCAGGGTTTTGTTAACCTCGGTGGAATTGAATCGCCGGGTTTAACATCTTCGCCAGCAATAGCTCAAGAAGTGGTTGACCTGTTAAAAGACGCTGGCGAAAAATTAAAGGAGAAGAAGGAATGGGATCCCGTTCGCCGCGCCCGTCCCCGCTTCCGGGATATGTCCCATAAAGAACGGAAGTTATTAATTGAAAAGGATCCCCGGTACGGGCGTGTGATTTGCCGGTGCGAGAATGTCACCGAAGGTGAGATCGCGGCGGAAATTCACGCTCCCATTCCCGCAACGACTTACGATGCGCTCAAACGCCGCACCTGGTTGGGTACTGGCCGTTGTCAGGGCGGGTTTGATATGCCGCGTGTAGTTAAAATCATTGCAGATGAATTGGGTGTTTCCCCATTAGAGGTTACCAAGAAGGGGCAGGGATCCAATTTTCTGTTAAGACCAACAAAACAAGTGGGAGCCTGATATGGTACTTAAAAATATCTATGATGTAGTTGTGATCGGAAGCGGACCGGGAGGATTGGCGGCGGCTGTTGCTGCGAAAAAAGAAGGCGCTGAAGATGTGTTAGTAATTGAACGTGATATGGAATTAGGCGGCATTTTAATTCAATGCATTCATAATGGGTTCGGTGTTGAAATCTTCAAGGAAGATTTACCTGGACCCAGTTACGCGCAAAGGTTTATTAAAGAAGTATTTTCTTTAGGTGTGGAAATTTTACTGGATACGATGGTGTTGGATATCACCCCGCAGCGCAAGATCTACGCATCCAATAAACGACTTGGTTTTGTGGAAATCGAAGCGCGTTCCATTGTGCTTGCGATGGGCTGCCGCGAGCGTTCTCGCCCGCAAATCCGCATTCCCGGAACCCGTCCTGTGGGTGTATATACCGCTGGAACTGCGCAGCGTTGGGTGAATGTGGAAGGATATATGCCCGGAAATCGGGTGGTTATCCTGGGCTCCGGAGATATCGGTATGATTATGGCCCGACGGCTCACTTTTGAAGGCGCAAAGGTGGAGCGCGTGTTGGAAGTGATGCCGTACCTGACGGGGTTGACACGAAACTATGTTCAGTGCCTGTTGGACTTTGATATCCAGCTACAGCTGCGCCATACGGTTAAACGGGTTTTGGGAAATAATTGTGTGGAAGCAGTAGAAGCTGTTCAGGTAGATGAGAAATGGAACCCTGTTCCAGGTTCTGAGGAGATAATCCCCTGCGACACCTTGTTGCTTTCGGTGGGCTTGATCCCGGAAAATGAATTATCGAGGAAAGCCGGTGTCAAACTGGACCCTATCACTAGTGGCCCATATGTTGACGATAATTTCCAGACTAACGTACCGGGGATTTTTGCAGCAGGTAATGTGGTGCATGTCTATGATCTGGTAGACTGGGTAACAGAAGCCGGGTTTCAGGCAGGTAAATGTGCGGCGAAATACGCCATTGTAACTCATCGAAAAGAATCCAATTATGTACCATTAATCGCCGGAGACAATGTGCGTTATATTGTTCCGCAAAAACTGGACAAGCGCAACCTGGAAGAAAACGAAATCCGCCTGCAGATGCGCGTGACCCAGCCGATCGAACAGCCCGTCTGGATCGAAGTGCATGACAAGGAGAATCTTGTTGCTCGCAAAGCTGAGCGTTACGTACGTCCGGGTGAGATGGTCACTGTTGTTCTAAAACAAAAGAATTACAAAGATGTGGAAAAAGCGGAAAATCTCACAATCAATATAGCTCCCCGATAAGATAGGAGAGGAAAAATGGAAGAGTTAAAAAAATTAATTTGCATCAGCTGTCCACAGGGATGTACGCTGGAAGTGACTGTGGAGGGGAAGACTGTCCTAAAAGTGGATGGTGAATCCTGCAAACAAGGTATCGAATATGCAGAACAGGAAATTACTGATCCGCGGCGGATGATTGCTTCCACTGTGCAGGTGAAGAACGGGTATCACCCGCTGGTTCCAGTATATACAAAAATGCCAATTCCGAAAAATACGATAAAAAATGTTCTTAAGGAGCTGCGCAAGGTGGAACTTACTGCACCTGTTGCGCTTGGTACGGTTGTTATCAAAAATGTTCTTGGAACGGGCATCGATGTCATAACCAGCCGGGATATGCCGACCCGTACAGCAGAGCAGGATCACTTTTTGAAATGACAGGATGCAATTTGCTGTCAAGATATGATTTCATTTTCTTGAAAGAAGAAACCGGTAGATCTCGATAATCAGCTATGGACTTGTTCAAATTTCAGAAAATTAGATCAATTCTTTCCTGATTAATTGTATATATTTTATCGCTTTCTTTTAGGGACACATTTAATTAATAAGTCAATATTCATATTGCTTACGGTGGTTTTCTAGCCCGCATGTTTCTGGGGTTAATGACTTTTGTTACCACTTTTATGATGAATATCACTTTTCAATTCTTTTACGTATTTGGTATACAAACTATTGTAATAATTTCGAAATTTGCTATACTGTATATATTGATATCTTGCATTCCTATGTTTATAAACGGCCTAATTTCTTTATAAAATAATTAGGGTTATTATTTATTCAGGAGGTGAGTATGGGATAAAAGTAAAACGGTGGGAGAAAAGTTCGGAAAAAAATCAAGATTGAAAATTATATTAAATTGAATATTGAAATAGGAGAGTAATAAAATGAAAGCAAAAGGAATAGTTAATGAGTTCTTTGGTGAAGTATTCGGTACCTTTATCCTGATTCTTTTGGGAGATGGCGTTGTCGCAAACGTTGGTTTAGCCCCCCGCCTTGCCGCACCAGCCTATAACTGGAATACCATTGTCATTGGTTGGGCTTTTGCAGTAGTTATTGCTGTCTATGTCTCTGGTGGTGTATCCGGCGCTCACCTGAATCCAGCTGTAACTCTTGGACTTGCTGCAAAACGTGGCTTCTCATGGAAGAAGGTTGTACCCTATATCATCGCGCAAATGATTGGCGCTTTCTTAGGCGCAGCGGCTGTATACCTGGTTTACCGCGACGGCCTAATGGCAGCTGGAATGCCAAATGTCTGGGCTACTGGCCCCGGCGCTGTGTTTGGCGCATCATTCTGGGGCGGTGAAGGCGCTGCCTCAGTTGGTGGTTATTCAATTGTAACCGCATCAATCGCAGAATTCTTTGGCACAATGGTACTGTTATGGGGTGTTATGGCAGCTTTCGATGCAAAGAACATGGGCCTGAAGGACAACTTGGGCGGACTAATAGTTGGTTTCACGGTTCTGGCAGTTGGCCTCTCACTTGGCGGCCCCAGCGGCTATTCCATCAATCCTGCTCGTGACCTTGCCCCCCGCATCTTTGGCACACTGGTAGGCACAAAGGGACTCTTTGATGGTCTATATTGGCTGATCCCGCCTGTGTTGATCCCAGCGATTGCTGGTCCGATCGGTATTGCACTCTACGATGCTTTTATAACAAAGAATCTTCCTGAGAAATAAGCAACCCAAGGGTTTAACCCTGTTCTTTGGTGTAAGAAAATTCAGGTGCAAGTAAAAAAAAAGGAGTAAGTATTATGAAAAAATTAATTAACAAACCGGAAGATGTCGTATTAGAAGAACTGAAAGGGATCGAGAAAGCACATCCAGATCTCGTCAAAATTCACTACGCCCCAGATTACATTATCCGGGCTGATGCACCAGTGAAAGGGAAAGTTGCTCTGATTTCCGGGGGAGGAAGCGGGCACGAGCCCATGCACGGTGGTTTTGTGGGCATGGGTATGTTGGATGCCGCCTGCCCTGGCGCTGTATTTACCAGTCCAACTCCTGACCAGATGCTGGAAGCTACCAAAGCGGTGGATGGGGGCGCTGGCGTATTGCACATTGTCAAGAACTATACAGGTGATGTCATGAACTTCCAAATGGCTGCCGATATGGCAAAAGAAGAAGGGATTGATGTGGAAGCAGTGGTGGTCGATGACGATGTGGCAGTTAAAGACAGCCTCTGGACTGCTGGTCGGCGTGGCGTAGGACTAACTGTTCTGATGGAAAAATTGGTTGGCGCGGCAGCGGAAGAAAAACGCCCGCTTAAAGAGATTGCCAACCTTGCTCGCAAGATCAATGGGCAAGGGCGCAGCATGGGTATGGCGCTAACCTCATGCACCACTCCATCTGCAGGTAAGCCTACATTCGACCTTCCGGAAGACGAAATGGAAATCGGTGTCGGCATTCACGGCGAGCCAGGCCGCACCCGGACGAAGCTCCAAACAGCTGATCAGATCACCGAAACTTTGATGAAGGCAATCGTAGATGACCTGCCCTTTATGTCGGGAGATAAAGTGCTATTGTTTGTGAATGGCATGGGTGGGACACCATTGATTGAGCTGTACATCGTTTATCGGAAAGCGGTTGAAATTGCAGAAAAGGCCGGGTTGAAGGTAGTCCGCAATCTGATTGGCCCCTATATCACTAGTTTGGAGATGGCTGGAACATCCATTACATTGTTGAAAATGGATGATGACCTCATCAAGCTGTGGGATGCACCGGTGAAAACTGCCGGTATGCGCTGGGGCATTTAACTATTTGAGTGTTTAAGATAAAGGCTGGAGAAAATAACTCCAGCCTTTAGTCCAAAGGAGATCAATTTGGCAGTCACAAGAGATGAAGTAATATCATGGATTAAGGCCTATGGCCAGGTTATCACTGAAAATAAGGATTATCTCACAGATCTGGATTCAGCCATTGGTGATGCGGACCATGGAGCAAATATGCATCGTGGTTTTCTAGCTGTTCTGGCTAAATTACCTGCAGTTGAAGATAAGGATATCGGTACAATTTTCAAGACTGTGGGCATGGCCCTTATCTCAACAGTAGGAGGCGCGGCAGGACCTCTTTACGGCACATTCTTTATCCAGGCAGGTACAAAACTGAATGGAAAAATGGATCTCACATTGGCTGATTGGACTGCTGCACTTGATGCAGGTATCACCGGAGTGGTTAATATTGGAAAGGCTAATGTGGGTGATAAAACCATGGTCGACGCGTTAACCCCGGCTATTCAGGCCTTGAATGGTGCTACTGGGCAAGAATTATCCATGAGCGATGCATTGAAGAAATCTGCAAAAGCAGCAGAGGAAGGGATGAAAGGTACTATACCCCTCCTCGCACATAAAGGGCGAGCCAGTTATTTGGGTGAACGCAGCATTGGACATCAAGATCCAGGTGCAACCTCTTCCTTTTTACTACTGGACACCGCCGCAAATGTTTGGGTAAATAATTAAATATAAAAAATTTATAAAAGGAAAAATGAAATGGCTAAAAAATATGTTGGTGCAGTAGATCAGGGTACAACCAGTACCCGATTTATGATTTTCGATCATAGCGGAAAAGTCATTGGTGTGGACCAGAAAGAGCATGAGCAGATTTACCCAAAACCAGGATGGGTGGAACACGACCCTATGGAAATTTGGGACCGCACACAAGATGTAATTAAAGGTGCATTGAAGAAAACAGGTGTGAATGCGGACGAGATTGCTGCAGTTGGTGTGACCAACCAGCGTGAAACGACCGTAGTATGGGAGAAAGCGACCGGTAAACCTGTCTATAATGCCATTGTCTGGCAGGACACCCGCACAGACCAGATCTGCAATGAACTGGCAAAGAGCGGCGGGCAGGACCGCTTCCGTGAAAAAGTTGGGCTGCCGCTGGCTACCTATTTTTCTGGCCCAAAGATCAAATGGGTTCTGGATAATGTGGATGGTGCTCGAGCGAAAGCTGAAAAGGGAGAGATCCTCTTTGGAAATATTGACACCTGGGTGATATGGAACTTGACTGGTGGGCCAAAAGGTGGTGTTCACGTAACTGATGTTACTAATGCATCTCGTACCATGTTGATGAACCTTAAAACCCTTGACTGGGATCCTGATATGCTGAAAGCGATGAGCATCCCACGTGCTATGCTGCCGGCCGTCAAGGCTTCCAGCGAAGTGTATGGGGAATGCAAGAATAGCGGTTTGGAAGGAATTCCTGTAGCTGGCGACCTGGGTGACCAACAGGCAGCCCTCTTTGGCCAGACCTGCTACAGTGCTGGTGAAGCCAAGAATACCTATGGAACCGGCTGCTTCATGTTGTTAAATACAGGGACAAAACCAGTTCAGTCAAAGAATGGTTTGCTGACGACCCTTGGTTACAAGATTGGGAGCCAACCGGCTGTTTATGCTTTGGAAGGTTCAATTGCCATTACTGGCGCTTTGGTGCAGTGGATCCGTGATAACTTAAAGATGATTAAGGCATCCCCGGATATTGAACCACTGGCAAAAACTGTTGAAGACAGCGGCGGGATGTACATTGTACCGGCATTCTCCGGTTTGTTTGCTCCATATTGGAAGAGCGATGCACGTGGAGTGTTTGTCGGCTTGACCCGCTATATCACCAGCGGCCATATTGCCCGTGCTGCTCTGGAAGCGACAGCCTATCAGACCCGCGAGGTCCTGGATGCCATGAACAAAGACTCTGGTGTTGATCTCACCGCCCTGAAAGTGGATGGCGGTATGGTGTTCAACGAATTGTTGATGCAATTCCAAGCTGATATCCTTGGTGTTCCAGTAATCCGACCAAAAGTTGCCGAGACTACTGCCCTTGGTGCAGCCTACGCGGCTGGACTTGCGGTTGGTTTCTGGGCGAAAGTCGATGATCTGAGAGCCAATTGGGGTAAGGATAAAGAATGGAAGCCTGTTATGGGCGTAAGTGAACGCGAGAAACTCTACAAGGGTTGGAAGAAAGCGGTTACACGCACTTTTGACTGGATAGAGTAATCACCGAATGATGGACCGAGGGAGCGGCGGGTATCTGCCGCTCCCTCTATATTAAATTGCAGGAATTACAATGCACTTATTCGTTGGGAGATGAATTTTGACTAAAACAAAAAATAATAAACAAGAAAACGAGATGCAAAGAAAGCCCTGGATTGCATGGAAAACGGGACTTAAGGCGATGACTATTGTTAGCATCTCTCTGGCGCTTTGGGTTGGCTGGCAGGTGGTAGCTACTGAGGGTAACATTGGAAAAGGGGTTTTGTGGGGGTTGATCTTCGGTGTAAGTACCTGGCTAGTATTTGTGGGTATGAATTATTTTCACAGTCTGTTTGGTGGAAAGACTAAAAAGTAGGGATTTGTTGTATTACATATTAAACGCTGGCAATTATTCCATCGTTATCAAAACTTAATGAGAAATTTCCACATTAATCCTAAAATTGAAGTATAGATGGATGTGGGTTGGGATTGGGAAATGGTAAATCTATTACTTGTTTCACATAGTAAAAACTTAGCTGAAAGTGTTGCGGATCTGGCTAAACAGATGATTGTTTCTGGGGCAGTAAAAATATCTATTGCGGCAGGAATTGGGGAAGATCATCAGGAAATCGGCACTAATGCAGTAGAAATCGCTGAAGCAATTCAGGATATTTATACAAATGAGGGTGTGCTGGTTCTAATGGATCTGGGCAGCGCGGTTCTGAGTGCTCAGTTGGCGCTTGATCTGATTCCACCTGATGTATGTCAAAAAGTACGAATTTGTCCAGCCCCATTTATTGAAGGTGCTATTGTGGCAGCAGCGCAGGCAAGTTCAGGCAGCAACCTTGAAACCGTATACAGGGAAGCAATGGATGCTTTAAAGCCAAAGTATGTTCAGGTGAGAGAAAAAATAGCTGACGCTCCAGAAGAATTCGAAAAGATAATGATATCTTCAGATGACGAAGAGAAAAAAGAAATTATTTTAACAATCCAAAATGTGCATGGGCTTCACGCCAGGCCAGCCGTAAAATTTGTTCAAACAGCAGCAAGTTTCGATGCTGAGATCATGGTAAATAATGTGACCACAAACAAAGGCCCCGCATCGGCAAAAAGCCTCATCGCGATCACCATGCTTGGTGTTATGAAAGGGCACCAGATCCAAGTAACGGCGATGGGCCAACAACGAGAAGAAGCGTTGAAAGCGCTTTCCGATTTAGTGGAAGATAATTTCGGTGAAGCTCCGGAATAATAATATCAGCTGAATTCAAGTCTCAAGTGCAACCGTGATTTTTTAAGAATACCACAGGTGATGTGAAAGACAGACATTTCCTGGGTCTAGTATTCAATCGATATTCAGCAAATTGAATGTCCGCATTCGATAGTTTACTAAAATCAGTGTTTATGGGAATGTATTGGCGA
>JAUSPC010000114.1 GCA_030655835.1 Pelolinea sp. | reverse complement strand
AGTTATCGGGTCACATATGACGGGAGAATTATCAAATTGTTCTTGAGTCAATTCGGAATGAAATCTGGCATTGGGATTTGTCATTGCATTTTTATGTGCGTTGATGGAAAAGTCGGCAAAATTTGAATGGTCCCATTTATATTCATGTAAATAGCGCTGCATAATGAGCGCATTTAGTGCCACAAATGACACACCGTGGCTTACTTCCCAATCCGCATCGGCAGCAGTGGCTAAATTTGCAGTGATCTCATCCCCGGGTGAATCTGTCATCTTTTCAACTCCCGCTGCTACCGCGACCTCTGCTTCATTTGAAGCAACCGCCAGGACCGCAGCGCGAAATGCGGTAGAACCAGAGCTGCAGGCAGATTCAATTCGAATGCTTTCCGCCCCGCGTGCGCCAACCCAGTCAGCAATGTATGCTCCGATGTTTTGCTGTTGATTGGCAGAAGCGGACATCATGTTCCCAATAAAAAGAGAATCGAATTCTCTAATATTTGCATCAATTAATGCATTGAGAATTGCATCCCCCGCCAACTCTTTTAATGATTTATTCCATTGTTCAGATACCTTTGTCTGACCAATACCGATTGCAGCAACTTTTCTCATTGATACTCCGTTTGGATTTCACCCTAATTATAGATAAGAAAACTATCATGGTCTATCAATTTAAGAAAATCTATTTAACGTGTAAAATTACCTCTTCATTAGAGGCATCATTTCATGAAAATAATTGATATAACAATTCCGCTATCAGAACGAACTCCTGTTTGGGAAGGGGATAAGGGAATCAGCATCACGCGGGTTGCTAAAATTGAAAAGGGAAGTGATTTTAATGTTTCAAGAATCGAACTTGGCGTGCATACGGGGACCCACATTGATGGACCTTTTCACCTCTTAGAAGGCGGAAATACGGTTGATCAGATCCCTTTAGGTTCACTCGTTGGCAAAGTCCAGGTAGTAGAAATTCCCTCAGAAATCACAGTGATCAATGAAAAATGTCTTAAGGATTTAGAAATTGATCCACAAATTGACCGAATATTATTTAAAACCTCGAATTCTTGCTATTGGGAGACTGACCCTTATGGATTTAATAAGGAATTCGTAGCTCTCAATACAGATGGAGCTCAATATATTGCTGATCTTGGAGTTCGACTCATCGGAGTGGATTACTTTTCGGTTTCCTCGTATGATGACCTGATAGCACCACATGTGATCCTGCTTGAGCGTGGAATAATATTGTTGGAGAACATTGACCTCAGGTGTGTTGTTCCGGGTATTTATACATTAATCTGTTTACCAATCAAACTGATCGGGACAGATGGGGCGCCGGTTAGAGCTGTTTTGCTCGCTGAATGACTGTTATTGACCCAAAAAAACTTATATCCCTTAATCTGCCTGCCAATTTATGAAAAACATTTATAAGAATATTTTCATAAATGTATAGATGGGTTTTAGATATTCGAGGAAGAAAGATACCGCCCCAATTTTATTCTGAAATTCCTGAATGGATTCTTATGGTTGCTGATATATTTTCCATGAGATTATTCCTAAAGAAATCTTATTCTAATTTCCTTCCGACCGATTCTCTTATATGATACGTATAATAAATTAATAAAAATATTAGGATTTGGTCACATTTGACTTGTTATACTTTTTAGATGAACTTTTATAACAAATTGGAGGCATCATGGTTTCTGAAGGATCAAAAATAATTGAGAAAGTGATCATACTGGGTGCTGGGCCTGCGGGTTTGGCAGCTGGTTTATATACAGCGAGGGCGGATCTAAGTCCATTAATATTTACCGGTATCCAAATTGGCGGGCAGGTAGCTTTGACTGACTGGATTGAAAATTACCCTGGTTTCCCGGAGGGAATTGGTGGGAATGAATTAGCGGAATTATTTCAAAAGAATGCCGAACGATTTGGCGCTCGGTTGGAATATGACACCGCAACTGAAGTAGATTTTTCTTCTCGTCCTTTCAAGATAAAAACCTATAGTAATTCATTTGAAGCACAATCTCTGATCATCACAACTGGTGCAAGCCCAAATAAATTAAATATTCCAGGTGAAGAAGAATTCCGAGGAAAGGGCGTTTCTTACTGCGCGACCTGCGATGGCTGGTTCTTTAAAGATAAGGTGGTTGCTGTTGTTGGTGGTGGGGACAGCGCTCTGGAAGAGGGATTATTCCTAACACGATATGCATCCTCAGTAAAAATAATCCACCGTCGAGATGAATTACGTGGAAGTGCGATCCTTCAGGAACGAGCATTTAATAATCCCAAGATCGAATTCGTCTGGAACACTGTAGTAAAAGAAATAAAAGGGGGTGTAGGGGTTGAATCTGTTGAGCTCGAGAATGTCAAGACGGGCAAACGCAGCCAGTTAGCAACAGATGGGTTTTTTGTGTTTATCGGGCATACCCCGAATACCGATCTTTTCAAATCACAACTAGAATTGGATGAGAAGGGGTACATAGTGGTTGATGAAAGATACCGTACAAATATTCCCGGTGTGTTTGCTGCTGGAGAAGCGTGTGATCCTCTATACCGACAGGTAATTACATCGGCCGGGATGGGAGCGGCAACTGCTATAGAAGCAACCAGATTGTTAGAGAAAGAATCAGAATAATAAAAACGAGGAAATACATAATTTCCTCGTTCATTAGTTTATTGCCCATAAATTTATTTCTATGGCGCTTGAGTAACAACCGCACCGATACCTGACCAAGCAAAAACCCTCGGTGTACTTTGAGATCCAGCTGGTACCCAAATGGTATCGCCGTCATCTGTTGTGCCTGATTGGCGAACTGGCTGAACCCACCATCGGATCACATGCGGTGCATTTTCGCGTGGTCTAAATGTAGTTGGGATATTGTATTTTGTGTCGCTTGTGTAATCAACTAATTTTTTCCCTTGACCCTCGGTCAGATCTTCTATCGTGACTGCGTATAATTCGCTCTCCAATAATCCGCCAATGGCAGCCCATTGTAGTGTAACCGTTTCACTGGTACCAGAGAACACAGACCCATCCGCAGGTAAAAGCAAGTTGGAGGGTGGATAGGGAGGCGGAAGTGTTGGAGTGGGTGTCGGACCGGCGGTAGGAATAAGAAATTGGTCACATCTTGGGATGACAATTATTTGGCCGGAATAAATATTGTTAGATGTGATCCCGTTATACGTTTTTAGAGTTTCTACAGATACCGCATAATTAGCTGCAATTCCAGAAAGGGTATCATTTTCACCGACACGATATTCGATCTTCAGGCACGCAGAGTCAGTTGCCTCTCCAACGCTGAGTGTACTGGTTGGCATTGGAGATGGGGTTGGGGTTGGTTGCGGAACGAGTAGTATTTGGCCGACGGTTAATACCCCACAGTTGGGTGGGAGATTATTTAATTCCACAATGCTGTTTATAGAGACTTCATAAATAACTGCGACCAAACCGCATGAGTCACCATCTCGAATCTGGTATTCTATCGGCGGAAGCGGCGTGTAAGTAGGTTCGGGAGTCAGCGTGACTGTCGGTGTTGGGCTTTGTTCGAATGTGGGTGTGGGGCTTGCAGTTGCTGTGGCTTCTGGTGCTGCAACTTGGCCAGTACTTCGCAATATTAGAAAAATGATCCCACCGCCAACAGCGAGCACTATGAATAACAAGCCAAGTGCTAGAGGAAGGCTTAATGTAACATCCGGCAGTTTTTGTGCTCGTACGGATTTTGATCTTTTCGCTGCCGCGGATACCGTAAAGGTTCGGCCGCATACCAGACAGCGGCTCGCGTTTTCACTTAAACGTGTTCCGCAAGTTGGACAGATCTTGGAAGGTGTATTATTCTCAGGACTCATATTATGATTATTCTAATCGAATTTAGGCTGAAAAATTCGTGGAATTATACCATTATTAAAAAATAAAACTATAAGCGGTAAGCAAACCTATAAGAATGAAAATCGAAAAAAGATCACTTAGTTTATATATCCATATTCCATTTTGCAGAATTCGTTGCGATTATTGTGACTTTAATACATACGCTGGTATGGATGATTTTCTAAATGAATACGTGGACGCTGTGTGCAAAGAATTGGAATATTTCTCGGAGAACTTTTCAAATGATCATTTTGTTCATACTATTTATTTTGGTGGTGGTACACCAACCATTTTGCCGGCAATTTTATATGAGAAAATCCTTAATTCAATCAACGATCATTTCCAAATGGCAGATGAAGTTGAGATATCGTCCGAAGCAAACCCTGCAAACGTAGAATTCGAGTATATAAATGGGTTATGGAAAGCGGGAATTAATCGACTCAGCATCGGTATGCAATCTGCTTTGGAAAAAGAGCTTGAGATTCTCGGTCGTTCTCAGAAATTGTCTGATGTAAAAGACGCTGTTAGAAATGCAAAAAAGGCAGGGATAAATAATATCAATCTTGACCTGATATTTGGCATCCCAACCCAAACTGTAGAATCCTTTAAAATATCTATCCAAG
>JAUSPC010000164.1 GCA_030655835.1 Pelolinea sp. | reverse complement strand
TTCCTGTGTTTGGACTGCATTATCGCCTGTATCAACTACTTCGGTGCTGGTATCAATATTGGGTGAAGAACAACTAACAAAAAGAATGGTTGTAAGAGCAATGGTTATAAAAATTGAAAGTTTTGTTTTCATAATATTTCTCCTTTTCTTAATTTTACCACAATAATTTATAATTATTTTAAAAATGGAATATACAACCGCAATTCTTGCACAAATATAGATAAAGCAACCATACCACCGAGATATCAAAATTTTCATTACCTTGCCACCATAATGCAAACCACATCTTGACAACCTATATTCCAAAATTGTATTGTGTTTCCACAAGCCCTGTCAGTAATTAGGAGATGTCGTCTGCTAAATCCACCCGCAAGGGTGTGTGACCAAAGCGTCACTACGATCTAGGGGAAACCCGAACTCGAAAGCTGACAGGCCAATGCCGTCGGGAAAAAAGACCGACCGGTAGAGAGGGGATTAAACAGAAACGCCCCGGATTTACCAAGGCGTTGATTAAAAGTCTAATTGGTTATTTGAGATTCTAAAGGGAAAAAATTTTAAATAACGAATTTTGCGTCAGCAAAATTAATATAGATTCTGGGGGATACGTCTGTCAAGTAGCAATTTTCTTATTGACAGTATGTCGCACAATATGCTAATTTAAAACACAATGTCTGAAGACGGGGAAAACAAAACAGAACCCATTAAGAAAAAAGAGAGCATTACTACTATTGATGATTGCCTTGTTTTTGCAGGAAAGCTGTATAAAGGATTAATAGAATTATCAAATCAGAAATATCCGTTGGATATTCGAAGGGGGGTGAGGGGCATGGTAAATGAACGCAAGGGAGGAGAAATGATCAAAGGGTCCGGAAAAACTTATTTTCTGGATATTGAAGAAACTAAAAGTGGTAAGCCTTATTTGAAGATTACCGAGACAAGAAAAGATGTCAAAAATGGCGAACAGATCAGGAATAGCATTTTTGTTTTTCAGGAAGATATTCGTGAATTATCTCAAGCCATCACCAGGATCGGTTTTCAAATTGGATTGGATGAACACGACAAATGATGTCAATAAATAATTATGAACACAAGCTTTCTTCAAAAAGAAAAGCAGAGCAAACTGGTACTTGGAAATACCGGTCAATTTAATTTCTTCCCGAAATTCTCCATTTCAGAACAGGTGCGCCAGTTCCATATGTATGTCGTTGGACTGACCGGAAGAGGTAAAAGCAAATTTCTTCAAAATTGCCTGGTGCAGGATATCATGGTTGGAAGAGGCGCCGCGGTGATTGACCCGCATGGTGATCTGGCAAAAGATGTGCTCAAATCTTTGATGGCCAACAAATTCTTTGAGGCAGAAAACGCATCAGATCGAATCTTATACGTCGCGCCGCGCCGAAGAGATTACGTAGTGCCATTCAATGTTTTGGCGCGCCCAGATGCGGCTACAGAGACCTACGAGATATGCCAGCGGGTGATATCCGCTTTTATGAGAACATGGTCGAGAACATTACAAGAACCACCGCGGTTTCAACAGGTGATGCGTGCATCCTTGGCGGTCTTGGTTGAAACTGGTGAAACCCTGATGGATCTATATCGGCTGCTCACCGATGAAACTTACCGATTAGATCATTTGGAAAAGATCCCGGATCCTAAAGTCAAAGCGGACTGTCTCGCGTTTTTTCAGAATGAGTTTGACCGCTGGGGCAGAGACCGTCCGCGTATGATTGGTAGCACCACCAACAAAGTGAGTGCGATGATTGAGAATCCCAGCATATTCAATATGCTCAGCCAGAAGGGAAACCAGCTAAACATTCGTGAGATCATGGATTCTGGCAAGGTGCTGATTGTGGATCTGGGTGACTGCGATGATGAGACGAAGCGTTTGTTTGGCACTTTAATTGTTACTGGATTTGAGCAGGCAGCTTTATCGAGGGCGCGCGCGCCAATGCAGGCAAGAAAACCGTATTACCTTTATATTGATGAGTTTCAGGATTTTGCATGCAACCCCGGTGCAGCTGAGACCTTCAGCCAAATGCTTTCCCAGGTTAGGAAATTTGGCTTGCATATGATCCTGGCCAACCAGAGCATTGCCCAGTTGAATGAACGCTTGCAGATCGCGTTAGGCAACGCGCAGACGATCCTTTCATTCAGGATATCCCGAAGGGATGCGGAAGCCTTGGCGCGCGTGTTGGGTCAGGTGGATATGACCGCGGTGAAACGCGCAGGACAGACTGATGTGCAGCACCCAATCTATTCTCCCTTGAATGAGCAGTGGGAAGGATTTGTTCAACATTTGACCAACCTGAAGGTTCGTCAAGCAGTTGTAAAAACTGCTGATGACAGGCTGGCTTCCATCTGGGCAGAAAAGATAAAACCATCCTTAGTTGCTGAAGATATGCTGGAAAAACTGATTGTCTCAAAATTAAATAGAAATACATCAAAATCAAAAACAATATATCAAAGTCATACAAGCCAAACCTGTTCAAAAGAAAATCCTCTCGCCTTCTCTTATTAGTGGCTGTTCACTCAACTGTTCATTAACTTGTTCACTAGCACTGAACAGGTTTGTCTCAAGCCTGCGGGCATCGAGCCCTGAGCTTGAGTGCGGAAAATACTGGATTGTCTCGGAGAGTCTTGTTCATGTTCGTTTTACGCCTAAAATCGGGCTGAAACCAGCATTTCGCAGACCCCCACTCGTCAATCCAGAGCGTCGGGGCACTCCCCACCCTGCAAGCAGGATTGGGTTCGACCCCGACTACCGACGGCTTCGCCACAGACCAATGCTTCGCATTAATCTGTGGTGCCTTCGTTCGCTGTGCTCACTCAGCGCCGTTCGGTTTCAGATTCGCTTCGCGAAACTGACCCCTCACTCCCGCCGTCGGTAGTCGGGCTCTTCGCGCCCGACGCTTTGCGCGCCTGACGTTTT
>JAUSPC010000161.1 GCA_030655835.1 Pelolinea sp. | reverse complement strand
TCCCCCCTATTTTTTAGTAAATGTCGCATTTTGTCTCATTTTGTCATCGAAGATTACTTCATGAGAAGTAATCGGAGACGCGTCCAGAACGAAGCGCCTGCCTTGCGTGCAGCGTAGGGTGGGACACTCGGCCAGAGGCGACGTCAGGTCGCCATCAGGTCGGGTGCAAGAAGTTCACTTCTCGAGAAGCGATCTGAGACGTGTCCAGAGCGAAGCGCCTGCCCTGAGTGCAGCGTAGGGTGGGATACTCGGACTGAGGCAGCATCCAGCTGCCATCAGGACGGGTAAGGGAATCGCCTGCACTCCAGAGGGGTGAACGTCTGCGACCAAAGGGAGTCCCCAAAGGGGAAACCTATTGATTCCCTTGTTAAATACTAAGTGACGCACCAGGGAATCGAACCCTGAACCTACTGATTAAGAGTCAGTTGCTCTGCCAATTGAGCTAGTGCGCCAGGTTGTGCGGGTATTATATCGTATCTCAACCCCCTGTCAAACCAACCAAAAAACGGCGCGGTTTCCCGCGCCGCCTGCTATTTCCTTCGATCTAAGGGCAATTAACGGTGAAGTTTATTGGTCCGAACAACTGGTGGTTAGGTTGATCAATATATAACTTCGCCCAATGCGCGCCCGCTCCATTCACAGTCATCGTATAGTCCACGATCTTTGCTTCCGCAGCGGTAAAGTTAATCGCTTTTGTTGCTGACTGCCCGCCCTGATCATCGGTCCAATAATATGTCACTTGCCCGGCGGTACTCGTCGTGATCTCCCCTTTTATCGCCAAAGGACCAGGGCAGGCCATATTTATTGTCGTATGCGGCATATAGTATGTCACGCTTGTCACCTGGAATAATACTGATTCGGTCTTGATCCGCACATACACTTGCCCAAACTGCTCATTATCGTCTGCCTGCAATTTCCAATACCCGGTATATGTGCCGGGGTCCGTCGGCGCTGTCAGGTTAACAGAAATGGCCACTTGCGCGTTCGGTGCCACCGCGGCAGGTACGTTTACCGATACCGGCCCGCCCATCGCATCACCTGTTGAGAACACCATCTTATAATCCGTATTCCAGGTGCAGGTACCCACGTTCTTGAATGTCCAGCTCTTGGTGAACGCCTCGCCGCTCGCGAATGGTGTGTCGTCCGGGATCGTCTCACTTATAAACAGCGCCTTATCACAGGGAAGCGGCGTTTGCGTTGGGGGTGATTGAACGGCTTGCTGGGTCAGGGTAGGCAGCGGGGTAATGGTCGGAAGCTGATCCAGCGGCGCTTCCTGCTGCTGATCCTGTGGCAGGTCTGGTTGGTTACTCAATGCCTGCACAGTTTCCGACACAGCTGTAGCCAACGCGTTTGCGGCCCCATCATCATCCGAATTGCTAAACAGCGGAAAATTACATGCTGAAAGCATCAAAGCACTTAGTACTATCATTAAAGCAATGGTTTTTTTTGCCATATATACCTCCAAATTTTTTTCTTATAGTAAACATAATAAATTATAGATTGTTTTTGGATATTTAACAAACACATGCTATCCCCCAAAATGTCTAATGGGCTGGCAGGTCTGCCAGCCCTAATTCTTTGAAATTAATTGATCAGGAAGTCTTGAATTACTCGACGATGATCTTCACCCAGACTGGGCCAAAATCCACACCGTCTGCCGACTGCAAAATCCAGTTGCCGCGGTATGTACCTGCGGTTGAAGGAGCGGTTAAAACAACCACCACGTCGACCTCACCGTTGGGTTTCACTTCCACACCGATCTTTTTCGAATCTGGGCCATTCATCTGGTCGCCATCAACAAAAACGATCTTGTAGTCGCTTGACCAGGTACAGTAACCGACATTCTTGAAAGTCCAGGCTTTATCAAAACCCTTTCCAGCAGCATACTTGGTGTTATCTGGCACTGTCAGGTCATACGCAGTCGCAGATAAACATGGAGCAGTTGTCGCAGCTGCTTCCACTTCTTCTTCCTCTTCAGTGGGAGCAATCGTAGGCATTGGCGTGCTCGTGGGGAGCAGTGCTAATGTGGGTACAACGATCACTTCTTCTGCCGCTTCATACGCCGCAACAGTTTCTGCCACAGCATTTTCTACTTCCGCTGGGTCATCGAACGCAAGCGGAAAATTGCATGCGCTCAACACAACCGCCAACGTCAGTAGAACAACAACAAATCTTTTCTTAGGCATGGGTTCCTCCTATCAATTCCTTTTCATTTTTAATTTATTTACGTACTTTTCCATATTAATAGATGCAAGTACTGTGCCATGCTTCTGCATTCTATCGGGATCCATTTTCCCAATATCATTTATGGCGCTTGATATTTAATTTCTAAACTCATCACAAAGAAACCCAGTACGTCATTCCCGTTATCACCATCCGTTTCGTGCTCATTGAATTGTAACCGAATCGCCATATAAGGATTCCCCAGGCGGGATTGAAGGTAATCTGCCAGATCAGATTCCACGGATACCGCCGACAGCTCTGCGGATGAGCACCAGCGAACATTCGCGCCAGTAACTGGAGGCGGCGTATAGTCTCCCATACTCAAAGGCCGATATGGGTCAGGATAAAGACGCAGACAGCCCAGCCCGCCAAATGGATTTCCTAGTGTAAGGAAGTTCGTGAAATCTACCTTCACTTCTGTGATAACAGCATTGGAAGGGATACCCGAGATGTCAAAAGCAGCGAACGTTTGAATGCCAAAATCCCCAACCGCATCCCCCACACCATAATCACCGGGATACATATCGCCGTTGCTCCAGATCGATCCGCCCTCTGCAACTTTGGCATCCAGAGAAACCGTGTAATTATTCAAAGGGACAGGTTTGACCTTGATCTTAACCCAAATATTGTTTACATAGAACTGCCCATTATCGTCTGCGATCTTCCAGAACCCCTGATAAGTACCTTCACTTGCTGGAGCAATCAGGTTTACACTGATATCGATCTGCTCGCCAGGTGCCACATTTTGAGGCAGTTTTTGGGTCGCGGGACCACTCATTTTATCGCCGCTGGCATAGGTAAGTTCATAATTTGTATTCCATGTGCAGGTACCTATATTTTTTAAACGCCATGTTTTAGTGAAAGGTGTATTCGCGTTAAATTTCGTTTCGTCATCAATGGTCTCACTGACAAACTCTGCTTTGTTGCACGGCTGAGGGGTATTTGTAGGCGCACTTGCCTGAGTATCTGTCGGAGCCACTGTGATCGTTGGTAACGGTTGCAAAGTATCCTGCTGCGATTCAGATTCCTTGGCAGTTATTGTCTGCGCGACAGCAGTTTTTAGTTTCTCTTCTTCATTCAATCCGCCCTCAGAAGATATTGTGCAGGCCAAAACAATCATCATCCCAGTCATCAATATGGATACAATTTTGTTTCTATTCTTCAACATAGGATCCTCTAATATATAATGCCTGTATTATTAAATTATATATTGAATAACTGTTTTTTTAGTTGTTTTGCAACAGCCAATTTTAGGTATAATGGCTGAACAATTGGCAAAAGAGGGCGCGCATTGAAAATAACGATCATTATTCCTACCTATAATGAAGCTGAAAACCTTCCCAAACTTCTTACTGCGCTCTTCGAGCTCCCGCTGCCTGACCTGAATGTACTCGTCGTGGATGACAACAGCCAGGACGGCACTGGGCAGATCGCTGATGATTTCGCTTCCAGGCTTCCCAACCGCGTATCCGTCCTGCACCGGGCTGGAAAACTTGGATTGGGGAGCGCGTATATTCAAGGTTTTATTGAACTCCTCAAAGGAGATTCCGATGCCATCGGACAGATGGACGCTGATTTTTCCCATGAACCCGGGAAAGTCCAGAAATTAGTAAAAGCTTTAGAAAAGAGCGATATCGCTGTTGGCTCACGCTACGTGCCCGGAGGGAGTCTCGATAAAGATTGGCCTTTCTGGCGAAAATGGCTCTCAACTTTTGGAAATTTTTACGCCCGATCGATCCTGCGTCTTCCTATTCGGGATACAACCGGAGGGTTTCGTCTTTGGAAGCGGGAGACCTTAGCTGCCCTACCCCTGGATCGGGTGCGTTCCAATGGATATGTGTTTCAGGTGGAAATGGCATATATTACCCATAAACTCGGTTTCCACTTCAAGGAAGTTCCGATCTATTTTGCTGAACGGCGCTGGGGACAGTCAAAGATGTCTTTTAAAATACAAGTTGAAGCAGCTGTGCGTGTTTGGGCGCTCCCCAGACAATACCGCGACCTCAAACCCAGATCTAAATAACGATCTATTTGTTACGCACTAAAAACGCCTGATACGCTTTTATCAACCGATCCCATTCTTCGATGCTGATGGTCTGCGCACGGCGCTGTGGATCAATATCTACGCTTGATAACAGCTCATCCACTTCTTCTTTATTCAACCCGAGCGCGCCGGCTAGCGCATTATGCATCATTTTACGCTTCTGCGAAAAAGCCGCTTTTGCCAGCATAAAAAATGTATCGTGCAGATCGGCTGCGATCAGAGGTTGGTCATACAGGTCAATGACCAACACTGCTGAATCAACTTTAGGTGCAGGATAAAACGCACCGGCTGGAATTCGAGCAGCGATCTTTGGGGATCCATACACCTGCACACTCAAAGCCAGCAAGCTTAGGTCTCCTGCCTTCGCGCACACACGCTGCGCCACTTCCCGTTGGATCGTCAGCACGATCGCTCTGGGTTTTGGATCATTTTCCAATAGATACCTGATCAACACTGACGTAATGTAATAAGGAATATTCGCCGCAACTACATAACCTGAAGAAGTTACTAATTCGGAAACCGGGATCTCGAGAATATCCCCCTCAACAATATGCACATTATCAAATTCCCTGGTAATTTTTTTCAATATTGGGATCAATTGCTTGTCCAGTTCAACAGCAGTCACTTGACGCCCGGCGTCCGCAAGATGCCGGGTGAGGTTACCAATCCCCGCACCAATTTCCAAAATATCCGTGTGTTTGTCAACCCCGGCAATTTCTGTGATCTTCGCAAGATAGTTCTCATCGATGAGGAAATTCTGCCCCAGCCCTTTTTTGGGTTTAATACCATAGTCGCTCATTAATGATGCGATTGCCAAAGGTTTGAACATTACGGCAGCTCACCGGAGAAATTATCGGGGGCTGGCAGCAGGAAATAAACCGTTTCCGTCCGGCTCCATGGCACATACTGATCGGTAGGTATGAACACATCGATCCATGGCTTTCCCACGCACCCCGGACAAACATCCAACACCGTTCCCACTCCGTAACCAGGCACATAAATACTGGTACCCTTTAAGATCGAATACCACTCAGGCGCCACAGCGATCACACCATAATAAGGCCAAATTCCGCTTGCAGTTTTACTTCCAGTATCCAGGTAGGAAGATATATACACCTCTTTTGCCAGCCAATAATCAACGGACCCTTCCGATGAATCGAACGTTTGCACGACCACATTCCCGCCGTATGCCGTCCGCTGAGAAACCGGTGATTTAGATACCCATTCTGCAAGCACTGTGCGAGCCACTTCTTCCCCATCCTCATAACGAATCTTTATAGTGGAAGATCGAACACCATTCACACCAGTACGTAAGATCTGTTCGTCTCCCACATTCATTTCAGGGTCAGATACACGTTCAATATTAAAAGGAATGATCGTCTCTTCTGTCAGAACTTCTTCCTGCACTCTGATTATCTGAATCGTTCTGTCAGTTGGGATCGGTTGTTCCGCAGATGGAATTGAATAATCTAAAAATTGAAGTGAGATGCCTGCTTCTGCAAGTGCCCCACCCACCGTCAGGGAAGACACTGAAGCATTGATCTCGTTATCATCATAAAGGATGAGAATGGGTTGGCTGCGAAGAAGGGTCACTGTAATTGCCTGGTCTAATGGTGTATCCATTGAAAGCGATAGATCATCGCTTATTTTTAGAAATATGTTATTTTCCCAGAGCGCTTCCCCCAGCGTCTGCGCACCGGAATAAAAGCGAACCTCTTCTTCAGCTGTTCGGATAAGAACTGGAACTGCGGGTTTATATATCAGCAGCTGCCCACTCCTTGCCGGAAGATTTAGATCATAGGGAATAGAGATCCCACGATATCGCAAGCTGTCGTTCGGGTAAAGGCGAATCCCGGCCTTCAATAACCAATTAGCCGCCAGCGGGCTGTTTACCAACACACGCACAGGCTCACCACCGCCATCCAGCCAAATATCAGCGCTGATTGGTTGCCGGAAAAAGAAAAAGCTCAGTACGGTCAGCAGCAAACCGATCGCACAAAGTCCTATCGCGACCTGTTTGCCAAAACGTTTCATCAATTTCATTTTGGAGAGATTTTATCAGAAAAAGGAAAACCCCGTAAACGGGGTTTTCATGCCGAGAGACAGAATCGAACTGACGACACCGCGATTTTCAGTCGCGTGCTCTACCAACTGAGCTATCTCGGCGTAAAGCAAGGCAATTCTACACGGTTGAATAAAGCTTGTCAAGCAAGCCAATAAATTTGACATCATCTATCCGTAAAGCTAAAATGAAGGCATAATGAATGACCTCACTGTTCACAAAGACCGGTTCATTATCGGGTTAACCGGAAACATTGGCACGGGTAAAAGCCTTGTCCGTAAAATGCTCCAGCATTTGGGTGCTTATGGGATCGATGGTGATGCACTTGCTCAAGAAGCTTTAAAACCCGATGGTCCCGCATCAGAAGAGATTATTCGCCATTTTGGAAAGTATGTATTAAATGATTCTGGTGAATTAGATCGTGCAAAAATTGCGCATGTTGTGTTTAATGATAAGAATTCGCTGGTGGACCTCGAAAAGATCCTGCACCCGCTCGTTATCACCGCAGCAGAAAATCTGATCTCGCACGCCCGCCTACCCATCATAGTCATCGAAGCCATCAAACTACTTGAGTCTGATCTGGCGGGGTTGTGTGACAGCATTTGGGTGGTGGATGCGCGTGAAGAGATCATATTTGATCGGCTTGCATCAGACCGTGGAATGGACCGAGGTCAGATCATCGAACGCCTGTCTAATCAATCTCCCTCCCAAGATAAGCAAAAAAAAGCAGATGTGGTGATCGAAAACAACTGGGATCCTCTCACCACCTGGCAGTTAGTTCAAAAATCCTGGAAAAATATGGAAAGGACAAACAACGCTTTTTCTGATTTTTTAGATAAAACAACCGATCTGATAACCGTATTCAAAGAAAAGATTGTCCTGCCTGACACAAATACATTTTCTGAAATGGGAAAATATTTCTCGTTAGAAAAAGGATCTTCACATCCATTTGTATGGCTGCGAAATGAGGATATTCACCAATATACGGTAAATTTGCAGGATCAACAAGATCTTGTTCGGATGGCCCTTACCCTTTTTATATTTTTTACTCCGTCCGCAGAGGAAAGTGAGACCATCGCTGTTTGGGATCTTTCCCAATTTGAATTGACTTTGACCGGGTATTCTCTGCCAATTGCTCCAGACCTTGAATTTTCTTTCCAATCGTTGATGAAGGATATTGAGGTTTTTTGCCATTTTCATTTGGTTAATCACATCAATATCCTGCTAAATGACCTATTAAAGGAAAGAACCACAACATTTAGGAAGCTGGGGTACAATTTGGTTACTGTAGGGGAAGCGACAAATCCACAGTGGAATAAGGCAGGGTACAATTTATATCAAAAGAATATTAGTGAGAAATTTGATTTATTTTCCGGGAAAAAAAGCGGTTAGTTTAGATGAGTGATTTCTTTTCTGAAATTTTATTTCTAGTCCAGCGAGTAAGCTGGTTGACGGTCCTTGACCTGGTATTGGTTACTGCGATCTTCTATATTCTATTTCTCGTACTGCGTGAAACACAAGCCCGCATTTTGATGCGCGGTATGGTTTTCCTTGTCATTTTGATCAGTTTACTGACCACTTTAGTCAACCTTCCGGCTTTTTCCTGGTTGGTCAGCACCACACTTCCGTCACTTTTAGTCGCGATACCAGTAATTTTTCAACCTGAATTACGCCGCGGTCTGGAACGGATCGGCCGAGCAGGTTCAGGTACGTTTACTCTGCGCGGAGCCACGTTTAACCTTGAAGTGATCGAGAGCATGATAAAAGAGGTTGTACAAGCCGCTGCGCGCCTATCCGCTTTTCGTCAGGGAGCTTTGATCATTCTTCAACGAAAAGACGATCTTTATGAATATGAAAATACAGGGGTAAAAATTGGAGCGGCATTATCCGCTGAGCTCCTTCTGCAAATTTTTTATCCGAATACACCCCTGCATGACGGCGCTGCGATCGTTGTTCAAGATCGGATCACAGCAGCTGCCTGCATTATGCCTCTTTCTGCAAGTGGCGTTCTAAATAGTTCCCCGGAAAGGCAAATGGGGCTGCGCCATCGGGCAGCGTTAGGAATTTCGGAAACAACTGACGCGATCGCTGTGGTAGTTTCTGAAGAAACAGGTGCAATTTCAATTGCACACCGTGGTCGGATCCTCCGGCGTATTAGCGCTGATAAACTTGAAAATGTATTGCTTGCTTTTTTCAAGCAGCAGGCGGAAAGCCAGGAACGCGCAAGTATAATGCATTGGGTCAAAAAAATTATTCATCTTCGAGATAAACAAGAATGAAAAAATCTCCCCTTTTTGAAAGGTTCAGGAAGAATTTACCTTCTTTAATTAGCGCTTTTTTGCTGGCTGTTGTTGTTTGGGTGCTTGCCGTGACCAACACAGATCCGGTTCAAAAGCGTAATTTTGGACGACCAGTCCCGATTGAAATATTTGGTTTAAATTCAGCCCTTGTGATCACCAGTGATGTACCAGAACAGATCTCCTTATCGCTCAGCGCGCCTGTTTCCACGTGGGAATCAGAACTGACTTCCTCGAATGTGATCAGGGCAGTCGCCGATCTAAGCGGACTTGGACCTGGCACCCATTCCGTACCGGTTAATTTGCAGATCAATGCTCAACCTGTGAAGGTTGAAAGCTATTCTCCAGATGTAATTGATATTGAAATTGAGGAAATTTATAGTGAATCATTCACAATTGACCTGATCCAACCTTCCAGCCCTGCGATCGGTTACGAAGCAGGCTCTCCAACTTTGAGTCAAGAAACGGCCACTGTCAATGGACCTGCATCTCTTGTCGATCAAGTAGTTGGGGTTCAAGCATTACTGGACATCAGCCAGGCAAAAGACGATATAGATACAAATCTGGAACTGAAGGCGTTTGACGAGAACGGGCTGACAGTTACTGGAGTGACAATATTTCCGGCAGATGTGAATGTAAAAATGGATATTACCCAACGGGGCGGCTATCGAACCGTATCAGTAAAAGTAGTCAGCAGTGGCCAGGTTGCAAGCGGCTATGATCTGACTGCTATCTCTTATGATCCGCTTGTCGTCACTGTTTTTTCAACCAACCCAGATCTAGTTAACGAATTACCGGGTTTCATTGAAACGCAGCCATTGAATCTGAATAACGCAAGTGAAAATATGGTTGTCTCGCTTCCTTTAAACCTTCCCGCTGGTATGACGGTCGTCGGAGAATCAACCATCAAGGTTTCAGTTACGATCTCCCCGATCCAGGGCAGCCGCACCCTGACCAACCTGTCGGTTGAAATCATAGGACTAGACCCAAATCTTTCGGCGCAGCTTTCACCAGAAGGCGTGGATATCATTCTCTCAGGACCTCTCCCTACCCTGGATGAGCTCATCCCCGGAAACGTTCGGATTTTTATTGATCTAACCGGTTACGAAGAAGGCATCTATCAACTTGAACCTTCTAGAGAGATAAATATTCAGGGAGTTCTGGTACAATCACTCCTTCCTGCCACTATCGAAGTTGAAATCTTGCCCTTGGCGGAAAATCCTGAATAAAAATTGGAACTGAATTAAATGACCCTACCTATTGTAGCCATTGTTGGTCGTCCCAACGTGGGAAAAAGCACAC
>JAUSPC010000155.1 GCA_030655835.1 Pelolinea sp. | reverse complement strand
CTGTAACCTATTGATTGCAGATTCTAAACGATCCAGATATTTAAGCGCAAGATCTATGTCACCAGAATCATCTGCAATATAAAAAATAATTTCCCGAAGTTGCTCCTCTGCTTTCTCCGTTCTAAAAATTAGATAGTTCATCCATTTTTTCTCTTGAGCAATGTAGCACGAAGGTCATCAAACGAATTCTGAATTGGCGCTATTCTTCCATTATTCACATCATCATCCGCTTCTGCGAGGCTTCTGAGCAATTCCAGCTCTGCTGTCATCTGATTATACTCTTGCAAGCCAATTACTGCAGTGTCGCCTCTGCCATTAACGGTTATAACCACTGTATTCCGTGATTCTCTAACAAGTTTGGAGATTTCACTATAATGATTTCTCAAATCAGCTGATGGTCTGATTATGGTTCCCATTAAATCACCTCATTCAAAGAATTCTTATAGTCATATTATATCATGACGTGCATACGTGATCAATGAGTTTGAATATTTAATATTTTGAGTAACACTGATAGTCTAATCTATAATCAAAATTCCATTTCCGTGACATACAGAAATCAATAATACACTGTTTGAGCATCATGATTATTCAGCATTATAATTACTATTCCCAAAATGATAATTTAGGGTCAGTTGACATTAAAACAGCAACCTATAACCGAATGGCTAGAGGTTGCTGTGTCTTAAGAACCTAAATTGTCAATCAATTTCCTCTTCTTCCCTTTCGTGCCAGTCACCGCGGGTTCCGAAATTGTCTGGTTGCAATTTCTGAATTTGTCGGATTGATATTTACGAAATTTTAGGGTTTATATTTCTGAATACATCGGGTTGTGTTATGATATTGTTATATAAAATTAAATATGACTTTTGGAGGTTATCATGAGTCTGACAAAGAGTGGATATCGAAAGCGTATTATCGATGATCAATTGAAAAAATACTTAAGCGCATTCGGTGCGGTTTGCATCGAAGGCCCCAAATGGTGTGGTAAAACTTGGACTGCATTGAATCATTCTGACAGCGTCTTTTATGTTGCAAGTCCTGCGAATAATTTTCAAAACAGGATGCTTGCAGAGTTGAGCCCCGAGCTGGTTCTTCCGGGTGCGCCGCCAAGGTTGCTTGACGAGTGGCAAGAAGTGCCCGCATTGTGGGATGCTGTCCGTTTTGCTGTGGATCAATCACAGAATCGCGGACAATTTATTCTAACAGGTTCTGCGACACCAAGTCAGAAAGGCATTCTGCATAGTGGCACTGGGCGTATCGCGAGATTACAGATGCGACCGATGTCTTTATTTGAGTCAAACGACTCCAATGGAAGCATTTCCTTACAAAAACTATTTTCAGTACCTTTGAAACCTTCTCTAGCAAATGAAGTCACTCTGGTAGAATTGATCACATTAACCATCAGAGGAGGTTGGCCCGACAGTCTTGAACTTGATGATGACGTTGCATCTGAAGTGCCCAAGGTTTATCTGAAAAATGTCGTTGAGGATGATATTCGCCGCATCGATGGCAAAAACAGAGATATTCGAAAAATGACTCTGCTGCTGCGCTCGTTAGCGCGAAATGAAAGTACGGTGGTCACTAATCGTACACTTCAGCGTGACATGCTAGAGAATGAGGAAGAACCGATCAGCGCTGAGACTGTCTCAGAATACCTAAATATCCTTAACAGGCTATTCATCATCGAAGATCAACGGGCATTCAATCCAAATCTTCGATCTTCCATACGGGTCGGAAAGTCTGCTAAAAGACATTTCATTGATCCTTCTTTGGCTGTAGCTGCGCTGGGTGCCACATCCGAACGCCTTTTAAACGACCTCAACACCTATGGTTTTTTATTTGAGGCAATGTGTATCCGTGACTTGAAAATTTATGCTGAATCATTTGGCGCTCAGATTTTTCATTATCGGGATGATTCAGGTCGTGAAATTGACGCTGTTATTGAATTGCCGGATGGCAGATGGGGGGCGTTAGAAATCAAACTGGGGGCTAATCAGATTGATGAAGCCGCTCAAGAGCTGCTAGCAATCCGGAAAATGATGGCTGAAGATCCTAAGGCGAAAACTCCAGATCTTTTAGGTGTGATCTGCGGCTTAATTAAATTTGGTTATACCCGTGAAGACGGCGTCATGGTCATTCCAATAACTGCGTTAAAACCGTAATAACTAATTTTTCTCATCTATAACCGAATGGCTATATGAGTGTAAAACCAGCGCGCTTGCGCTTCATGTTGGTTTTTGGATTCAAATTGGCATCCCCCTGTAGGAAAATTTTATAAAATGAGCCAATCATATGAGATGACTGGCTCATTGGTTTCTTGGTGATTTTGAGGGACAGGTTGCCGATAGTTACTGCCGTTACTTCCCATTTGTACCTGGCACATTTTTGCGCCTTGAATTTTTTCGCACTCTGAAAGCATTGAAATCACTAGATCAAAAAAACAAATACTTCCTCTATTTCCCTTTCGTTCCAGGCACCGAGGGTCCCAATGCACTAAGTACGTATCGGCGATGCTCATGCTGCGAATCAGTGATGCTTTTGTCGCGAAATATTCAGCAACATACCTTATATTAAAATTCCACCATTTGGACTAATAATTTGACCTGTAATGAAGTTCGCTTTTTCCGATGCCAGGAATTGGATAACATGAGCCACATCCTCTACCGCGCCAAGTTTTTGTAGTGGGGTAGCGCATTTTATTTCATTGATCTCTTCTTGTGAATATTCAGCCATCATTTCTGTTTCAATGACTCCAGGTGCAACGCAATTCACTTGAATATTTGAAGTACCAAGTTCTTTTGCCAATGATTTTGTAAATCCAATAATGCCCGCTTTAACAGTCGAATAATGTACTTCGCAGGAAGCACCGGTAATCCCCCATATAGATGAAACATTGATAATTTTTCCTTGTTTGCATGGAAGCATATGCTTAACTGCGATTTGTGAACAATTAAAAACGCTGTTCAAATTATTCCTGATCATTTGATTCCAATCGTCTATACTAATATCTGTAAACAACTTAACTTGGCTTATCCCAGCATTATTAACCAAGACATCAATGCGTCCATATTTTTCAACACAAAAGTCAATAAGTCTTTTTGCTTCATCATAATTTCCAACGTCAGCTTTAAAAATTTCAGAATCACCACCAGATTCAAGAATATTTTTCTTTGTAATTTCAGCGTCTGCCTCTGAAGTATTATAATTTATTATTACCTTGTACCCTTCGGCTGCCAAAATTTCTGCGGTTTTTCTCCCTATTCCTTTAGAAGCGCCTGTTACTATTGCTACTTTTTTATTAAACATACATTACTCCTAATCCCGACGTGAATAACCGATTAATATGCTTAAGGTCATTGCCGGGTTTGATTGTGGTAGAAATGGAAGTGAATGATTGGTATAACGGCCAATGATAGTGTTTAACCCGTGTTTGACTAACAATCCGCGAAACAGCAGAAACCACTGCTTTTCTCAAAAAACTTCTGTTACTACTTTCTTTCATTCACAACCATTTTCTTGCATTTCTCGTAGTTGTAATTGGCGCCATCTTCACCTGTAACGATCACAGTTGATCTCTGAGCAGTTTTTTAGGAATGGGATTTCAGCAATTCATGGATCTGCTAAACAGCCAGTCATGCCCTTGCCCTCGTGAGTAAAGGCTGGTGATAGTTACTGCCGTTACTTCCCATCTGTACCTGGCACCTTTTTGCGTCACAAATTTTTTCGTGCTCTGAAAGCATTGAAATCACTAGA
>JAUSPC010000153.1 GCA_030655835.1 Pelolinea sp. | reverse complement strand
CAAAGTTATATTGAAAGTTTCAACCGCAGCCTGCGCAAAGAGTGTTTGGGTTGGTCTAAATATAAGGCCTCTGAAATCCCTCAACTTACCCTGCAGGTTGAAGAGTGGCTGCGGTATTATCATTATGTGCGCCTTCATATTTCATTGGGAATGCGCCCACCGCTTGTTGACCAGGTGTGACATTTTAAAGTGTACAATGCGCTCGATAAAGGCAAACCTTCCGAAAGGTAGGGGCGCAAAGCTATGGATCTAAAACTGATGAGAATCGGTTAAGGTTGCCAAGCCGCCGAAAGTTTGATTGTTTAATTAAACAGACAGACAACAAAATAATATTCATCAAAGTTTCATTACAGCACATCATAGTAACTAGATGGCGGATCTGGCATAAGACCATATCCGCTTTTTGTCTTTATCGGGGAAATTCACTTGTTGCTGGGATGTGATTAAATAACACATTTGAATTGGTGAAAGTCAAAATAAGCAGCGCAATTCCTAAACGGGTGCTCATTGATCATTCCAAATGAAAAACTGCAGGCTTTCACCATGACT
Organism: Pelolinea sp.; assembly: GCA_030655835.1. Lineage (GTDB taxonomy): Bacteria > Chloroflexota > Anaerolineae > Anaerolineales > Anaerolineaceae > Pelolinea. The sequence continues at coordinate 3,042 of JAUSPC010000153.1, read as the reverse complement.
GACCTTGCGTTGAAGTAAGCGAATAAACATAAAAGAATATCAATTCGTCTTTTCTAAGGGATGAACCAGTTTGGAAAACCAATTAGAAAAGTAGACGCAGGGAATTAAAAAAGTGGATTGGGCAGTGCTGCACTAAAAAAGTCTGGTAACCTACATAGGCGGCGGCGATCAGACCGACAAAGTAAGTGCTGCCCTTTCTACAAATAAAAAAAATGATAAAATGAAATAGCACTATGGTGAATAAAACAAAATACAATCAACTGAAATATGGAAGCCCTCCAGGACAGGCGGCGATAGAGTTTGCATTAATGTTGCCCATCCTGCTAGTTCTGATTATTTGCGGATTAGAGTTTGGACGCTTATTCTATACCAAGATTGTTATTACCAATGCCGCCCGCGAGGGAGCGTATTACTTGTCGACTCACCAATCTGATTATAATTATGCCACGGGAAGTGCACCGAATACCGTAATTGCGGCTCAAACCGAAGCGAACAATTCAGGGATTTCTGCCATCACGGTAGGGATTACGCCCAATAATTGTTGTATTCAAGGAGAATACAGCATGAAGATAACAGTGGAAACTAAAGTGCAAGATTTGCTCATCCTGAGTTTTTTAGGAAATGCTTTTTCAATAACCGCAACAAACCATGATGAATTTCCTCTCAGTTCTTCTGTGGAGATGATGGTTCAATGAGAACATGCAAGATAACTTCAGGCCAGTCGCTGATCGAATTTGCGCTTGTGTTTCCTTTATTGTTCTTACTGGTGATGGGATTATTTGATGTTGGGCGTGCCATTTTTTATTACTCCACACTTAATACAGCCGTAAGAGAAGGCACTCGTTATGCAATCGTACAACCAGATTGCGATTACAAATTCGACCCCAGTGCTTGTGCCGGTGGATATCTGGAAACATATCCTTTGGATTGTAAAAATGCGAATTCCACAGCAAATATAAAGATATGTAACGAAATAATAAATAAATTTTTCAACATAGGAGAATTGTCCAGCAGCACAATCACGATTAATCATCCGGTTTCCAGCACCGATGATCCCGTAATTAACATTGGTATTGATTTTTTATTCAAACCAGTTACCCCAGGGTTAGCTTTAATTGGGGATTTAACGATGCATGTTAATTCACAAATGTTGATGACGCCAATTGCAGTACCTTAAGAGCGGAGGCTGAAATGAAGAAATTTCTGATTAAAAATAAGCTTGAAACAGGTCAGGTGATCCTGCTGGTTGTCTTGATGATTTTTGTCATTATTGGCATGGTCGCCCTCATTTTGGACGGAGGATCCATTATGTCCAACCGGCGGACTGCACAGGCTGCAGCCGATGCTGGTGCCTTAGCTGGAGCACAACGTGTATGCCTTGGCAAATCAGACGCTAAATCAGTGGCAGAATATTATGCTACAGTAAATAATAACGCTACATCCGCATTAGCGACAGTCATAGAGCAATGTGTCATAGTAGAAGCTACGGTAGAACATCCATCTTTCTTTGCAAAGATCTTTGGAGAACAAACCCTGGTGGCCAGCGCCGAAGCGATTGCCGGGTGCTATGCAGCCAGTGGAAAATCAGTTATACCGATGACGTGGCGCTGCTGGCCAAACGATAATGAAGGTCCTTTTAATGAGGAGTATGGCTGCGAGGTGCAAACGTTAAGTTGGAAATTAATTGGACCGATGGTGGATCCAAATTGGGTTCCTTCATCAGAAAGAGTGCCATCCGTTTTTATAAGTGATTCTGATGGGAACAAACTAGAATATTTTATGAACAATACTAATATTCTCTATAATAACAAAATCCCACCTGAGCAAATATATATTATTTTCGATAGTACCAAAATCTGCATTAAAGATGGTGTCGGTGATATCCAATGTGATTTGGATGGTGATGGAAAAAATGAACTTCAATTGGGCGGCAATCGTGGCTTGTTATACCTCACAGCGGATACAAATAATATTACCAAATGGATAACAGATGATCATCCTGATTTTTCGCTTAAATCACACATTTGGCTTTCGGGAAAATCCGGTATTGAAGTAGACGTTGTTATAGCAATGGTCACTGAAGGATTTCCAGGTAAAGTGTTGTTAATACCGATCTATAATGAATTGTGCGAAAATGATCCAGAGACTGATTCTGCTTGTGTGGTTAGTGCCCATGCTTCCCCCCCTTGGCCTTATTTTGATGGGGTAGATGATTTCTCAGAAACCAGTAATCAAACACCCTATTATCACATCATTGCATTTGCCCCTTTTTATATGTCATGTGTTTCAAAATCAGGTGATTGTCCCGGCTATAGATATGCACAAACCATTAATAGTGAATTGAAAAATAATGTACCTGTTGTAGAAGGGTATTTCTTATCTAATTTGCCCCTTTCACCAGATAGCTCGGTATATTGCGATATTAATCTTGGCAATTGTACAGTATCATTATCCAAATAACGGCGTTATCTTTGAAAATATTGGAGGTCTTAATTGTCCAACAAAAAGAAAATTGTATTTATAATCATTGTGGGGTTGATCCTGGCTGCAATCGGGGTTTTTGCCAGCATCAGTCTGATTCAACGTTTCCAGGCAAACCAAGCACCAGCGGTATCTGAAGAATATACCGTCAAGACTATGGTGGTGGTCGTTACGCACGACCTGTTCCTGGGGGACACGATCGCTGGAACTGATGTGGAGCTAGCCAGTGTGCCAGTGGAAATTGCCCCACGCACCGCCATCGCCAACCTTGAAGAAGTAGTTGGTAAATTTATCAAGACAGACCTCGTCCAAGGAGAAATGGTTCTCTCGCACAACTTGGCGGACCCGACCAACAATAATAATGACCTTAGTTTCATCTTGAGTGAGGATCATATACTGATGGCGTTCCCGGCAGATGACCTGATGAGCCGAGAGAGCATGGTGCAACGTGGAGATATAGTGGATATCTTCGCCACCTTCAAACAGAAAGTCAAGACGGTCGGGGAGATCACCACTACCACCGGTGAACCTCAAGAGCCAGAGATGAGAACTTTTACTGTA
>JAUSPC010000148.1 GCA_030655835.1 Pelolinea sp. | reverse complement strand
AATCTTATTCTCATACCTGGTACTTTTATCAGCAGAATCATAATAAGATATGATCACATATACATTTATTAAACTCATTAATGAGATAGTATCCCATTGAAGAAAATCTCTATCTCCATCAAAACCTTCATCTTTAAATATTGGTATAACTGTTGCCTTTTTTCCTGCAAATTGAAGAGTATCATATACCCTTGCATACGGGTAAGACCTTGTTCTTTTTGGTGATACCCACCAACTTAATGCAATTTCATTATCCCCTAATAGTACTTTTGAAGATGCAGATAATTGCATTTGATTAGAAAAATTATCTGAATCGATTTCACGGAGAGATGAACATAAGGTTGGGGTATATGCAATACCAGTGATATTTGCATAAACATCTAGCATTTTTTACCTCACTTTTTTTATTTGAAAGAATTAAGAAGATCTTTTTATTACTTCTAATGTATCTTCCGTATTGAATAAAGAAATTGTTTTTCCAAAGCCAATTTTTTCCTTTATTGTTTCTTCTAAATTTTCAAGCATTTCAATACCGATGCTATTTCTTTCTAATAATCTTGCGACCTTTATAGTTGTACCGCTACCTAAGAATGGATCAAGAACAGTTTCTCCTTTGTATGAAAATAACTTAATAATTCTATATGGTAATTCGTCAGGGAATGCGGCTATTCCCTTTTCTAGGTTATTAGAAGAATTTGGTAATACATTAACCATTTCCCATAAAGTTGAATACCATTTTTTCTCTTGGAATTCAACCTTATCAATTTTTGATAGTTCTCTTTCTTCCTTGCTTTTAGACTTATAGTCAAATTTTCCTTTTTGAAAAATGATAATGTTTTCCAATAAATTATCTGGATAGAAATACATTGGATAAGGATTCTGAAGTAATACACCACTCCTTCTAGAAATTCTGAGGTAACCATCAGGCTTTTTCCAAGTTATTCTATCTCGATAATTAAATCCTGCTTCCATAAATATTTTTGTTGCGTCAGCTACAATAGGATATTTTCTTCCATCAACTAACATATCATCAATATTCAGAACTGAAATTCTTCCGTTTTGTAATACTCGGTATGCTTCTTTTGCGAATGATTGAAGAACATTTAAATAATTATCATAACTAGAATAAAGACCTTGATAATCAAAAGGTGCATTAAAGTATGGAGGTGAAGTAACCATAAGGTGAACAGTTTGATCATCGATTTCATTCATGGACATGCAATTACCAAAAATAATCTTGTGATGTGTTGTCAATAAATTCTCCTAATTAATTCTTATTTTCTATTTTTTTCTTTTTCATCTATTTATTAAAGAATATCTTTAGCATAATTATTCCAAAGTTTATTCATCCTGGCTTTCTGTAATTAATTGTGTATCTCCCATAGTGTTTTCTTGCCTTATTTCTCATAAATAATATTTATTTAATTTTAAGACAGCTTATCGAAACCCAAGAATACTTCTAATAAGTTTTGTTTTCTTTTTTGTTTCTTATTTCTCTTACATTAAAATCTGCGAGTGCACGAGCTTGAGCAATCAATTTACGTAAATCATCTAAATGGAGTCTTCGAGCTTGAGTTAATAACTCTTGTTCAAGTATTGTCAGATCCTCTGTGCTAATTTTGTCTTGAAATTCTTCAGGAAAGAAATAGAGAATAGGTTTATCAAGAGCATAACTAAAATACAGTATTTCTTCGGCAGATACAGATCTCACCCCAGATTCAATTTTTGAAATTGAAGATTGGCGAAAATATGCTTTTCTCGCAAGGTCAGCTTGGCTTAATCCAGCCTCAAGCCTGGCTTTTCTTATTCGATCACCTAAGGCAATAGTAAATTTATTTGGAAGGTAAGAAGATTCATCTTTTATAGATTCTAAGAATTTTTCTATCATAAAACTCCAATTTCAGCATTGACAAGTATTCTAAAGTAGAATATAATAATATTCGAAACAAGAATGTAGTTGCTTGCGTTATTAATAAAATTTGTCCTTTTTCAATTATGCAAATTAATTATAACAAATTATGCGAAAAAAGAATGGGAAAGTAGAAAATATTTATTTTGTAAGGGTTACGCAGTCAGACCAGTCTAAGCCGTCTGTCCGAAGCCGTTTTTCACCCTGCGAACAGAGGCTCATAGTCCAGGGTGGTGAGCGAAGCGGCGCAAGCCAGGAACCCTTGATAAGGATTGCGAGCGGTGTAGGCTGACAAGGACTGACGGCGTGACGGTAATAAAAAGGTATAGTATAAGAAATAAGAGTGATTTTTTGTATATCTGGAGGATAAAGCATGGGCATATTTGATAAAAAACCCAATATCAAAAAAATGCTTGATTTAGGTGATGTAGAAGGACTGACAAACGTCTTGATGGCTGCAAAAGAAAAAGGAGATATAAAAAGCCAGAAAGGTGCGATCCGTGCTTTAGGCAGTCTTCGGGATTCATCCTGCCTACCTTCACTTTTTAACATATTAGATACAATGAAACCAACTATGACTGATCATTTTTCAATGTTTGGCGATATTGCCTGGGCATTGGGTGAGATTGGTGATAAACGGTCTAGGTATTACCTCGAAAAACTTACAAGAGTGGGAATTGATCCGGTTTCTGGAAGACCGATGCAAGCGATGATTATAGATTCGCTGCCTGATGTAAAATCAGCGATTGATTATATCCAGGATCAAGCTGCTAAGGCACTCGGAAAAATTAGCAAATGACCTTTCGAACCTTGACGTATTGAATTAGGTCAGGAATTGTAAAATAAAAAATGGGCGCGGAGGCGCTCGTTGAACGCAGTGAAATCCTGATGCTTTTCAGGAAACCCACAAGAGACTTTCTCAAATGGATCTAATATCGTTAAATAAAAAATGGGCGCGGTGGCGCTCGTTGAACGCAGTGAAATCCTGATGCTTTTCAGGAAACCCACAAGAGACTTTCTCAAATGGATCTAATATCGTTAAATAAAAAATGGGCGCGGAGGGACTCGAACCCACGACCTCACGGATGTGAACCGTGCGCTCTAACCAGCTGAGCTACGTGCCCATAGTGACCCTATTATACCAAAGCGTGATCGGTAAAACTAAGATAAATATTTGGAATTAAAAAAAAGAAGGGACTCGCCCCACGACGTTCGCGAAGCACACCCTTGGGTGTCGCGCAGCACACCCTTGGGCGTCGCGCAGCATCCCCTTGGGGACACGGATGTGAACCGTGCGCTCTAACCAGCTGAGCTACGTGCCCATAGACCCCTATTATACCAAAACCCGCATGCAGAAAAGAATTCAAAATAGATCCATAAAATGAGAAACAGGAAACCTCACGACGTTATTTCCTTCTAGATGAAAAAACCAGCGCAACTACCAACCCCGCCCCTGCCAGCCCGATCAGCAGTATCCCCAGTGTCTGGGAAGTCCCCCCATCTTCCGTTGTTGCCTGTGGAGTAGCAGTGATTGGTGCAGTCGTCGCCGTCAGCGTTGGCTGTGGGGTTTGTGTTTCTATAACGAGGGTGGCGCTGGGGGTCGGAAAAATACCCGTGCCTGTTGCGATCACGAGCTCTTCGTCCACCCAGATGATCGTGTTATCCGCGGTCATGTCATTCAGCGACCGCAGCGTGTCGATCGTGATGCCGTACGCTTCAGCGATCGACACCAGTGTCTGTCCGTACAGCACCGTATGTTTGATAGTCCCATCCGCTAAAGGTGTGGCGCGGGTTACGCCGTAAATGAAATTAGATAAGTCAGCTGTGGCCAGCGGGTTGGTGCTGTCGGGTGGTGCCGATCCGCTGCTGTCCGGTACTTCTCCGCTGTATTCCTGCCCAACCACCTTGCACACATTCAGTATGAACACATATCTGCCGTTCCCGAGTGAAGCCACGCCGCCGCCGACGTCTGTGTAGCGCTTGCCCCAGGCATTCAGCATCACCTCCTGGTGCGTCCAATCTGACCAGGCGCCGTACATCACATCGTCGATGGTGCTGCCGCTGGCCCAGTTCTCATCGCACTGGATCGCCGCGCCGCCGCCGTACCCGGTCCAGGAGACGCGCACGGTTTCGTCGCTGCCTCCGGCCCCGATATGCCCGCCCTGGCCGGTCTCCACGATCCATTCAGCGTGCGTCTGTGCGGCGGCCATCACCAGAGAGTGAGGGTTAAGCTGGTAGTAGCCATTCGCCGCCCGGTACGCGTTCACCACTGCCGCCACGTCATAACCGGTGGGTTGGCTGTCAGCAGCGGTCAGGCTGAAGGCGCTCAGGATGGCTGCAAAAACCATCCCTATTAATAGGACGGCGTTTTTTGAGTTGTTCACAAATTGATTGTAATCCAAGGAGCATCCTTTTTTAACACAATTCTGATTTGGATTCATGCAATGAGAGCGGTGCCATGTGGCGCTCGCGCAGCACACCTGAAAGGTGCTTGGCGATCTCCTTCTTAAAACAAAACGACATCTTCACATATAGAACTCCCTTCCCTTTTGTAAGGGGAAGGGCTGGGGATGGGGTAGTGCTTAGTTATGGGTTGGGGATGGGGTAGCTTAAGTGTAAGGCCCGTGGTGGGGTTTTCTTCCCTACATGTCATCCGAGTATTCCTTGGGAAAGGAAAACGAGGCTCCATGTCTTGTAGCACCATCAAGGAGCATACAAGATATGGAGAAGCGAGAAGCGCAGTGGTTGCGAAGCATATCCACAGGGTGCATGGCGATCCCTTTCTTAAAACAAAACGACATCTTTACATATAGAACACCCTTCCCTTTTGTAAGGGGAAGGGTTGGGGATGGGGTAGTGCTTAGTTATGGGTTGGGGATGGGTTAGCTTAAGCTGAAGACCCGGGGTAGGGTTTTCCTCCCCACATGTCATCGCGAGGTTTTCGCAGAAAACCGTGGCGATCTCCCTCCCCAAACAACATAATTTTATTCCTCGTTCTCCCTTCCCTTTTATAAGGGGAAGGGCTGGGGATGGGGTAGTGCTTAGTCATGGTCGGAGATGGGGTGACTTTTTAAGAAGGGCATGGGATTATGAGCATGTTGTAGCACGTACTCTTGATACAACGGATACGCTTCGGAGAAAACTAGTCTTGAGTTTCTAACCCAATATTTCAACATGTCATTACGGGGTGGATTGATTCGTTCCCGAAACGAGTCAGGCCGAAAGTTTTTCTAACTGTAACCTTTTGAAACCTTTTGCCACCAAAAGGAAGCGTCCCCGATCTTTTACCCTTACCCGAATCTACCCTGTATATAATCAGAGGTCTCTTTCTTCTTAGGGTTGAAGAACAGCTCTTCCCCGACCGCATATTCAACGAGCTTACCCTGCAGGAAGAAAGCGGCATAGTCCGCCACCCGCGCGGCCTGCTGCTGGTTGTGGGGTGCCAACAGGAAGGTGTAATCCTTCTCCGCTATCTTCAGAAAATCCTCGATCTTCGCGGTAGACACGGGGTCCAATGCGGAGGTGGGCTCATCCAGCAGGATCACTTCCGGCTCAAGTGCCAGCACCCTCGCGAGGCACAAGCGCTGCTGCTGTCCGCCCGATAGCGAACTGGCGGGATAATCCAGACGGTCATATATCTCATCCCACAGCACGGCCTGACGTAACGCGTGTTCCACCTTGCGGGCGATCTTCCTCTTATCCTTTTCACCAGCAACTTCCAGCCCGAAGCTGATATTCTCGAATATCGTCAGCGGCAGGGGGATCGGGCGCGAGAACACCACCCCAACCCGCCGGCGCAGTTCGATCACATCAATCTCCGGGGCAAGGATATTGACCCCATCCAGCAGAACTTCCCCTTTGATATCTTCCACATCCGAGAGATCGATCAGTCGGTTCAGTACGCGGATCAGGGTTGATTTGCCGCCGCCAGCCGGACCAAAAACCACGTTGGTCTTATTGGCGATAATATCCATCGTAATACCGCGCAGCGGATACTTTCCATCCTTATAGCGCACGTGCAGGTCGCGGATGCTGATCTTGATATCGCTCATTACCACTGCCTCTTGGCTCTTGCGCGCGATCGGATCACGGATGCGATGATGTTCATCGCCAACACAAACACCAGCAGCACCAGCACCGTCCCATATTGGATCGTGATCGGCATGCCGGGGATTTGCGTGGAGATGACATAGATATGATAAGGCAGCGCCATCGTCGCGTCTAAAGGTGAGGACGGCAGATGCGGCAGGAAGAAGGTTGCGCCGGTGAACAGGATCGGTGCGGTTTCCCCGACCGCTCGCTCCAAACCGAGAATGATACCGGTCACGATGCCGGGCAGCGCCTGCGGGAGGATCACCTTGTGGATCGTCTGCCACTGGGTGCCGCCCAACGAAATACCTACCACTCTGAATTTGTAAGGGACACTGCGCAGGGCTTCTTCTGAGGTGCTGATGATCACGGGCAGTGTCATAATGGATAAGGTCAGGACTGCGGATAGAATGCTGATACCCATTTTAAAGAACAGCACGAACATGCCCAACCCGAACAGGCCGTACACGACCGAAGGCACGCCGCCTAAGCTGATGATTGCGATCCGTATCATGCGCGTCCACAAGTTGTCTGTGGCGTATTCAGCAAGGTAGATACCCGCCGCAATGCCAAGGGGGATTGAAAAAACTGCAGTTCCGATCATCAAATAGAAAGTGCCCACAATCGCCGGGAGAATACCGCCCGCGCGCATGCCATCTTTTGGCATTGCGGAGAGGAATTCCCATGAGATCGCCGGCAGTCCTTTATATGCGATGTATGCCACGATTCCTAAAATGGGCAGGATGGTAACAATCGTGATCAGGCGTATGCCCATAAAGCCCAGGGTCTGGACAAGTTTCCTATCCACCTTGCTTTTTGGGGCTTCTGAAAAAGAGACAGCGCTCATGAGACCACCTGATCTTTGCCGCGTTTTGGCCGCACGCTGAGTGAAGAAGACGCCACATTGATGATCAACGAGAAGAAGAACAGAATAATCCCGATAAAGAATAATATCCGGTAATGGGTGCTTCCAGAAGCGACCTCGCCCATTTCAGATGCTATTGTGGCTGTCATTGTCCGCACAGGGGAAATAAATGCTTCCAACCCAGAGAACAATGTGGGCGCGTTGCCCGTCACCATCATCACAGCCATTGTTTCGCCCAATGACCTTCCAACGCCGAGCATGACAGCGTTCAGGATCCCGCTGCGTGCCGCTGGAAGAACAATTTGCCAGATGATCTGCCACTGTGTGGCTCCAAGTGCATAAGCAGCTTCTCGGTAGGAAGCTGGTACCGCGTACAGTGCGTCTTCTGCGATCGAGACGATTGTCGGAATGGATATCAAAGCTAGCAGGATCGCTCCGGTTAAAGCGGTTAATCCGGTTGGTAAATTCAATCCCGTTCGCATCAGAGGCGAGAGAACGAGAATACCGATAAATCCTAATACAACTGATGGGATGCCTGCCAACACTTCTACTAGAGGTTTCAGTATCTCCTTCACCCCCTGAGGCGCGATCTCCCCAATGTATATGGCGGTGCCAAGCCCGAATGGCAGGGCGATCACCATGGACGTGATCGTTACGATCAATGATCCGCTGATGAGCGGGAGGATTCCGTACAGATCTTCGATCGGGTACCAACGCTTGGATAAAAGCCTGCCAATTGAAACATCGTGCAGAGCAGGGATTCCTTCCCGCATCAGAAAGATGAAGATCATCATGACGAAAAAAATGCTGGATGAGCCAGCGATCCTGATAGTGTTAGTGATCCATTTTTCGGTTTTCTTCATGGCCTATTCTTTGATGTACGGTACAAAACCCAACTCGGTGATCGTGCCCTGAGCGTCGCTGGACAAAATCCAATCCATATAGTCTCGTTCAGCGCCAACTGGTTCTCCGCGCGTATACATATATAAATGTCTTGAGATGGGATAATCCCCGCTGACAACGGTCTCCGCAGAAGCCAAGATATAGTCACCCCCAGCTTCTTTTGCCAGCGCGACCATTTTGACATCGGAGCTAACATAACCCAACCCGTCATACCCGATCGCGTTTGGGTTATCCCTGACCTCTGAGATGATCCCTTCAGAAGAAGGAAGCAGCAGCGTGTCCGCTGAGAAAATATTCTTGTCCTCTTTGCTTCCCAGTCGGATGACTGTTTCGAGGAAATAGACATGCGTGCCTGAATTAGTCTCGCGGGAGAGTTTTACGATCGGACGGTCTTCACCGCCAACATCCTGCCAATTGGTATATTCCCCTTTGTAGATCTTTGAAACCTGTTCCAGGGTCAGTTTATCAACCGGGTTCTCCGGGTTCACGATCACTGCGATCGCGTCATTGGCGACAATGAATTCAATTGGCTCAAATCCATTCTCTTCCGCGGATTCTATTTCTTCAGGTTTGATCTGCCTGGATGCGTTTGCGATCGTGATAGTCCCATTGATCAGGGCGGTGATACCTGTTCCGGACCCTCCGCCCGTGACGGATATTTGTACCTCAGGGTGTAACTTCTGGTATTGTTCGGCCCAGGCTAATGCCAAATTTACAAGTGTGTCCGAGCCTTTATTTTCGATGTATGCGTTTTGAGAAACTTCCTTATTTGTGTTCACCTGATTTGTGGAAAGGCAGGCGGAAAGGAAAAGACATAAGATCAGCAAACAGATATACGCCGCTTTGCGCTTCATAGGGAGAAATTATATCGTAAGAGAGGGGCAATAGATTATAATCAAGAGGTCTTTCTAATCCCAAATTTCTGGTTAAGCGGATAAGTTATAATCAATAAAAAATAATAGATTAAGGGCTTATATATACATGGAAGTAAGTATCGTTAAACAAATAGATATCGATCAGGAGATGCGAACCTCCTATATAGATTACGCGATGAGCGTCATCGTCGCGCGTGCGCTCCCGGATGCGCGAGATGGGTTCAAGCCCGTTCACCGCCGCATTTTGTACGCCATGATGGATATGGGCATGCGTTCAAATGCTGCCTATAAGAAATCTGCCAGGATCGTCGGTGAAGTGTTGGGTAAATATCATCCCCATGGAGATCAGGCTGTTTATGATTCTATGGCCCGTATGGCACAGGATTTTTCACTGCGATATTTGATGGTGGATGGGCAGGGTAACTTTGGATCGGTTGATGGTGATCCACCGGCGGCAATGCGGTACACCGAAGCGCGTATGGATATCATGGCAGAAGAAATGGTGCAGGATATTGATAAGGACACCGTTGATTTTGTAAATAACTTTGATGGATCGCTTCAGGAACCTTCCGTACTGCCGGCGCGCCTCCCAAACATGCTCCTAAATGGCGCATCAGGTATTGCCGTTGGAATGGCGACCAACATACCATCTCATAATATTAAGGAAGTCTGTAAGGCGCTTACCTATATGATCGACAATCAGGACACGATCGATGATGTAACGGTCGAAGACTTGATGAAATTTATACCTGGACCTGATTTTGCTACGGGTGGGA
>JAUSPC010000143.1 GCA_030655835.1 Pelolinea sp. | reverse complement strand
TACATATGCCCCATAAAATGTGCTCTTGCCTGTCTCGATGAAGCGTTCCTGCGTCATGTCTGCCTCTTTTCTTCGGTCAGACTAATTTTATTAAAGTTGTCTTAAATTGTCAATTTTGTCATTTGTTTTTCAACAATCTCCCAGGGTCCACTTGACAGATGCCCACTACCTTTGTAAAATTCAATTACATATTAACTGCTGCTCTGGTGCCCTTACCTCCGGATAGGTGGGCGCAAAGGCGAAGCCGGTGCTCTGTAACAAGAAAGTCCGGCGCTGTCCCGCAACTGTAAGGAGTTCAATCTCCAAGCCAGGACGACCGCCAGAATCAGCTGATCCACGCCCTCGCGGACAAGGAGGTGGCATGCGTTTTTCAAGCACATGACAGAACCCCATCCAACAGGCAGGGGTTCTTTTTATTGCCTCTGCGTAATAAATTTATTTAAGTATCTATAGAGGAAAAATGAAAAAATCAATATTATTAACCACACTAATTATCATCACCTCCATACTAAACGCATGCACGCCAGGTATAGCTTCCAAGAGCGCAGAAATTACCCTTGTTGATGGACTTGATAAACACATCAATCTCGATCAACCCGCCCAAAAGATCGTTTCTCTCTCACCGCCGATCACCGAAATTCTTTTTGCAGTAGGCGCAGGCGATCAGCTCACCGCACGCGATAGTTTCTCGGATTATCCTGAAACTGCACTCACTTTGACAGATATTGGCGGAGGATTCGCGCAATATGACCTGGAAACCATCGTCAGCCTTACCCCCGACCTGGTCATTGCCGGCAGCATCAACACACCAGAACTGGTGCAGTCTTTAGAAGATCTGGGACTAAAGGTTTTTTATCTGGCAAATCCAACGGATCTTGAAGGAACTTTCTCAGCCATACAAACAATGGGTATTATCAGCGGACACGAGAATGAAGCTGACTATTTGGTTGAAGGCTTGCGCTCACGCACAGAAGCAGTGGAAAGCATATTAAAGAATGTGGATGAAAGACCAACCGTCTATTACGAATTAGATGCATCAGACGTAACAAAACCATACACCCCCGGACCAAACACCTTTTATACCAGTATGATCAAAGCGGCAGGAGCGGAAAATATCGGTGAAAAACTTGAATTCGAATGGGCGCAGATCAGTTTAGAGCAGCTGCTTATTGATGACCCCGATCTGATCCTGCTTGGTGACGCCATCTGGGGAGTTTCCCCGGAATCTGTCGCGGAACGCCCAGGCTGGGATACGCTCACAGCAGTAAAGAACAACAGAGTACTTCCGTTTGATGATAACCTCATCGCGCGCATTGGCCCGCGTCAGGTGGACGGGCTTGAAGCATTGGCAGCCATCTTTCATCCGGACTTGTTCAAATAGCCATGCGTAATCTAGCCCGCCCATTATTGTTTGCTTTTATCGCCTTGATCATATCGGTGATCTTGAGTATTGCGGTGGGCAGCGTTGACATTTCCCCAAAAGATATGCTTAGCGTGATATGGAATACTCTTCAGGGGATCGAAGGATCTACACAACTGGCAAGCACCTACCAGACCATCCTGCTTACCCTGCGCCTGCCGCGTACCATTCTGATGATCATGACCGGCGCAGCTTTGGCTGGCAGCGGATGCGCCTATCAGGGGTTATTCCGAAATCCGCTTGCTGACCCTTATCTGATCGGTGCCGCATCCGGGGCAGGTCTGGGCGCCATCCTATCCTTATCCATTCAGTGGCCGGCATCATCTTTCAGTTACCTCTTTGTTCCGATGACCGCCTTTATTGGCGCGCTGTTGACTGTTTTTATTGTGTTCCAGTTAGCAAAGGTGGGCACGACGCTTCCGGTTACTAATTTGATTCTTGCTGGAGTAGCGGTCAGTTCATTTGCGACCGCCCTGACTTCTCTCTTATTGGTCAATGCCAGTGGTGAATTGAGGCGAGCGCTCGTGTGGCTGCTGGGCGGATCCACAATGGCGGGCTGGAAACCAGTCATCAGCCAGCTTCCATACGCCCTGATTGGTTTGATCGGATTATCCGTATTAGCGTATAAATTGAATGTGCTCCAGTTTGGGGATGAACAGGCAGTTCAATTGGGAATTAATGTCAACCGCACCCGAACCATGATCGTCATCTTTGCTACCCTGTCAACAGCTGCGGCGGTTGCTTTCACAGGTGTGATCGGATTTGTTGGACTGATCGTCCCGCATATTCTGCGGAGGATCACCGGCGGCGACATGCGACGTTTACTCCCGTTTTCAATGATCGGCGGCGCTCTTTTCCTCCTGCTTGCAGACATTATCGCGCGAGTCCTGATTGCCCCGCAGGAATTGCCGGTTGGCATCATCACTTCATTATGCGGCGCGCCGTTCTTTTTATTTATTCTGCGCCGTTCAAAAGGCAAGGACTGGTAAATATGTTACTGCGAGTGTCCATCGAAAAAGCAGGGTATTCGTCCTCCGCGACCATCCATAGTATCCAATTCGAACTCAGCGAGGGGCAGTTGCTTGCTGTCATCGGTCCAAATGGTTCCGGAAAGACCACGCTCGTCCGCGCGATCAGTCAAGTCCTCCCCTTTATTGATGCTCAAATACACATAAACGGCACAAATTTAATGCAAACTAATGAGACCGAGCGGTCGCGTCTGATAGCCGTTGTTCCACAGTCTACTTTTGTTCCTCCTCATTTTCTTGTGGAAGAAGTTGTCCTCATGGGTCGGGCACCATATATGAACTGGAGTGGCAGAGCCAAACAGGATGATCTGGACCGCGCGCGAAAAGCAATGGGGCAAACTGATGTGGAAAAATTCAGGTACTGCGTGTGCGGAGAGCTTTCCGCAGGCGAACGTCAGCGTGTGATCTTAGCCCGCGCACTTGCTCAGGATACGCCTGTTCTGCTTATGGATGAACCTACTTCCCATCTGGATCTTCGCCACCAGATAGAATTTCTTGAACTGACGAGATCTTTATGTCAAAAAGGGGGGAAAACCGTTCTTGTCGCTATGCACGATCTCAACCTCGCAGCTCGCTTCGGGGATGTGTTTCTGGCTATGAAATATGGTACAACCGACGCGTTTGGTAACGCACAGGATGTCCTCCTCCCGGAGAAACTTTCAGAGATCTATGGCCTGGCAGTGAAAGTGATCAAGCTGGTAGATGGTGGTAGGACGGTAGTGATCCCGCAATGATCACATCTAGTCGGACTGCGGGATAGAAGTCCCATTTTTTGATTTTTTTGGTCAATGATTTATGATCAAAGTATCAAATTTACTCATTTAGAGGTGTATCTTTATGAAAGCGGAAATTATCTATGATTCTTTTTTTGGAAATACCGAGAAAATTGCCCGGGCTATTGGCAAAGCGTTTGGCAGTGCAAAAGAAGTCACCACATACAAGGCGGATGCGGTTAAACTCGATATGCTCGAAGGGCTGGATTATCTGATCGTTGGATCTCCCACGCGCGCCTTCAGCCCCTCACCCTTGACCAAATCTTTCCTTAAGGGCATTCCTTCGAAACAGCTGGCAGGCATGAAGGTTGCTGCGTTCGATACGCGCATCGCAATGACCGATAAAGTGCCCGGTTTCCTGCGTTTCATGGCAAATCTTTTCGGTTATGCCGACAAGCCCATTCTGGATAGTTTAAAGAAAAAGGGCGGTCAGGAAACCGTCCCGCCGGAAGGATTCTTTGTGCTGGACTCAGAAGGTCCTTTGGAAAAAGGTGAGCTGGAACGCGCTGCGGCGTGGGCAAAACTGATCAAGAACGCCTAACCTATAAGCAAATTGATTTCTAGTAAGATAAACCTGTTTTTTTACATGCCAGGTTTTTTTTATCTCAGAAAGTCATTTATTATGGGAAAGAATTAACTGCAGCAGATCTGTCGTTGCAGGCAGGATTACATCCGCGCCTGCCCTCTTAAGTTCCTTCTTGTGCCCAAAACCGCATAATACACCCACTGCCTGCATACCCGCCAATTTTGCGGCTTTCATATCAACCGTAGTATCGCCTACCATCAAACAGTTATGCGGCTCGATCCCTAATTTATCTGCCGCGAATAATAAAGGATCAGGAAAAGGTTTTGTATAGCGGCAGGTTTGGGAAGTTACGATCACACAAAAATGTTTTTCAAGATCAAAATGTTTGATGAATGCCATCGCACTAATTTCATCTCGCGCGCTGACTACGCCTAAAGGATATGTTCCTGATAATTGCGTGAGTAATTCTGTCGATCCGGGTATGATCCTATATCGTTTTATACGACGTTTCTTTTTCATTGATAATCTATTCAGCGTTCTAATAAACAAACTATCAAGATCAAACCGATCAGCAAGATTGTAGATAAAATTCCCGGGAGATTCCGCAGTCATCACTAACCAGCGTGAAAAAGCACGCCTTTTTTCTTGAGAGAAATAAAAAGTGAAAGGTTTTAATACCCTTTCCACTTTTTGCACCAGCAGGTCATCAGAATCGCTCAGCGTGCCATCGATATCAAATAGGATTGCTTTTACCTGCTCGATCTGAATATCCATTGCAATTCCGATCAGTTCGCGTTGATCAAATCAATCGCAGTAATTGCATCCACGTAACCCGGGCGAATGCGCAGCGCATCCCGAAAATAACTGAGTGCTTGAGCAGAATTCCCGTTGCGGTATTCCGCATATCCACGCCACAGCATTGCTTCCTCCGATGTACGTGTGATCTCCAGAGCGTGTTTTGTGAGGGCCATTAACTCATCTGTCTGTAAGGAATGAAAATAGGCGAAAAAAGGACCAAACTGATAGCGCAGCATGCGCTGAGGTAGGACAAGGTTGCGCGCGGTATCATACGCTGCGGCCGCCTCATTATATTTTTCAAAATAGACAAGATTTGTGCCCACATTGAACCAGGTGAACGGGTTCTTTGGCTCTGATAACGCTGCTTTCTCCGCTGCTTCCAGCGCATTCTGCCGGTTTACCTCTACATCCCAATCCTCACCTAATGCACGCTTAATGTCTTCTTCGGTCTCGGATGTATACACCATTATGTAGACCCGATTGAAAGATTCCCAGTTCTCATCAAGAACAGCATATGCCATTTTCTGATTCGGTCCAACTTCACTATCATGGACAGTGAATTCCTGTACCAAGTCGTCATAACCTGTAACAAGTAGATAATGACCTGCCCACATGTCATCACCAGGCCAACCCACTCTATCAGTAGTAAAAGTTTCTTCGATCATGACAGGAATACCCGCGGCGATCAATCTTTTCAATGTATCCAGATCACCACCGACCCTGAACTCCGAGTTAAGCCAGCCGGTTTTGTTTCGCACGAAGTAAACCAATTCCTCAACGTTCACATTGCGGTCATCCTGCGTGGGTTTGATGACTTTTGAAATGTCATATTGGTTTCCCGCCCACCCATAATAGCGCAAATACAATGCCAGGGTTGCCGGACCACAATTATTCAAATCCTGCTTATCCTTTATTTCATCGTACGCTGGCGGGGCAAGCTGCAACTGAGCGGGTATGGGAGTAGGGACAAGTGTCGCAGTCGGCGTGAACATGGGCATAATCGTCGGTTCAGGCGTAAGGGTTGCCGAAGATTCCGTTGTAACTGCGGGATCTGGCATCTCTGCTTCATTCTTTACGGCTGGTGTTGGAAGATTACTAACCGGATTAATTATTTTTCGGACGTAGGTCAGAGCGAAATCCAGGCGATAATTGACTGCGCGGTTGACGCGGGGGATCTGATAAATAAAAAGTCCCAGGATCACCAAAGCAATTATTACGGCTGAAATAAAGAGAAAGCCCTTACGTTTATTTCGCGTATAGGGAATATAGTCGGGTTGCTGCATTCCGCTATTTTACCAGACCATTGGAAATTGGATAAGTGGACGATTTTGGTCTGAATTACTGTTATAATCGCTGGCGTGCTTTACCATATTTGGACTGAAGGCTGCCAAATGAATGTCGCGGATTCGTTTCGTGTGGCAGCTGCCCTTGAAGAACTCGGCTTTTCACCCACAAACCTGCCCGATCAGGCGGATGTAATTGTGTTAAATACCTGTGTCGTGCGAGAAAGCGCTGAGCAAAAAGCAATTGGCCGATTGACCTCTCTGAAGTCCTTGAAAACAAAGAATCCGGATCTGGTGATCAGTCTGATGGGTTGCATGGTGGGTGTCCATGATTCCTCAAATCTGCGCAAACGCTACCCTTATGTAGATGTGTTCTCCCAACCGTCTGACCCGGGCCCCCTGATCAATCATCTTCATGGAAAAAATATCAATGCCATTCAATACAGACAAATATCAGACATTTTGGATACACAGTATGCCTACACATTGCCAATTACCAAAGAGAATGAGTTGATCTCTGCCTTCCTGCCCATCGTGTTCGGGTGTTCTCACGCCTGCAGTTACTGCATTATTCCGCTTCGCCGGGGAAAAGAGATCAGCCGTCCGCCGCAGGAGATCCTTGCAGATGCAACCGCATTAGTTGACAGGGGCGTAAAAGAGATCACGCTGCTGGGACAGATCGTAGACAGGTACGGGCATGATCAGCCGGGATATCCAACTCTGGATGTTCTAATGCGGCAGATGCATGAATTAGAAGGTCTGCAGCGTATTCGTTTTCTGACATCCCACCCAAACTGGATGACTGACAAGATTCTGGATGCGGTTGCTGAACTACCAAAAGTGATGCCATATTTTGAACTACCTAACCAGGCCGGGGATGATCAGGTGCTTAAAGATATGCGCCGCGGGTACACCATCGATCAATATATTAGGATGATAGAGAAGATCAGATCACGCCTTGATATTGTTTCGATCGCCACGGATATCATCGTCGGATTCCCCGGAGAAAGCGCTTCGCAATTTGAACGGTCGGTTGACCTGTTGAAAACGGTCAGACCAGATATGACCCATGTCGCTCGCTATTCCCCCCGCCCGGGCACATACTCGGCCCAGAAGATGGTCGATGATGTCCCTCCAGAAGAAAAAATGCGCCGATTTCGTATTATTGAAAAATTACAGGAGCAGATCACAACCGAGATCAACCAGAAATATTTATATACAACAGTACCTGTTTTGTTTGAAGGAAGATCAAAAGAACGCTGGCGCGGCCGCACACCGACGAACAAACTTGTATTTATTGAGAATGATAAAAACCTATTGGGAAAAATCATCGATGTCACAATCACCTGGTCAGGACCCTGGTCTATGATCGGTGAGGCAAAACCCATCTTGAGTAACAAATGAAATATATAAAATTGTTTTTGATCATTGCAGTAGTTTCAGTTTTTCTCACCGCTACTTATTTCGTTTTGCGCTCAACATTTCGGCCGGCACGTTATGCCCATGTGGGTGAATGGATCCGGCACCCAGAGGATCATCAGGAATGGGCCTCAACTGCGCTTGCGTCTTGCGATGATGCACCATTTGTCTTCCCCACAAATGGATTCATTGGATTTCTTTGGGGAGATTCATTCCGGATCGGCCACGGCCATCAAGGCTTAGACATTTTCAGCGGGACTGAATCGGGGGTGACTCCTGTTTACGCAGCTTACGATGGATATTTGACCCGTTTGCCTGATTGGAAAGCAAGCATCATTATCAGGATCCCAAGCGACCCTCTTGATCCTGGAGAACAGATCTGGACGTATTACACCCATATGGCAGACAAATCCGGGAATTCTTATATTGTTGATCAGTTTCCTCCCGGCTCATTTGAGATTTATATTGAAGCTGGCACTTTACTCGGTTATCAAGGTAATTATTCTGGTACTCCCGGCAATCCCACCGGGATCCATCTGCATTTTTCCATTATCAAAGATGACGGTCAGGGAAGTTTCCTAAATGAACTTGAAATTGAAAATACAATTGACCCTTCCCCATATTTCAACCTTGATCTCAATGGGAAAATGAACCGCGACATTATTCCAATTTGCCAGTCCGAGATAAATTAAGAACGTTTTATAATCATACATATAAAATGATCTCCTATCACGAAATTACCGACGCACTGAAATCAATGGGGCTGCAAAGAGATATCCCCTTGATCGTCCATATTGATCCGTCTTTGCGCGGCAGTATTAAAGGCGGTACGTCAACCCTAATGGGGGCACTCTTATCGAACATTGACAACCTGATGCTGCCTGCTTTCACATACTCAACGATGGTCACGCCTGAAGACGGCCCAGAAAACAACCATATAGATTACGGAAAAAGCAGCGATGAAAACCTCAATGCAGTCATCTTTTCTCATACGCTTCCCAGCGAAATAGGAAATCAAGAGGAAATTGATATCCTGAAAGGTTTTTCGGGTTCTTATAGATCCAGCCACCCAATTTTTTCGTTTTATGGTCTTGGCTTAGATATTGCCTTATTAGACCATTCACCAGAAAAACCATATCAACCAATAAAAAAGCTGATGGATATGGGCGGTTGGGTAGGATTATTCGGCGCTAAAGCAAGTCAAAATTTTAGCATTCATTATGCAGAATACCTCGCTGGCAGAAAGCAGTTCCTGCGTTGGGCTTTAACCCCGGATGGCATTGCTGAATGCCCTCATTTTCCGGGGTGCTCGGATGGGTTTCATAAGTTGCAATATTATCTCCAGGATGAATTTAGAGAGATAGCGCTTGAAAACACAAAATTTAGCGCAATCCCATTATCCACTCTAATCAAGTCTGCAGTCGCACTATTAGAAGAAGACCCGTTTGCATTATTATGCAACGATCTCCAATGTACATGCTGCAATTTGGTTCGCACTGTGATAAAAGATCAGATCGCCAACCATTGGAAACCAGAAAGAGATAATGATTGAGTATGCTATACTCACCTCAAAATCCAAAACTAACCATGCTCCAGAGAATATAGGCAAAAAATGAAAGAGATCACTCCTGATGTTTTTATTGAAACAACCTTTGAAGGGACAACAGTAGGAGCTATCCGCACACCTGAGGGTGTGGTGATGGTTGATGTTCCTCTGGTCAATAAAGACATTCAATCCTGGCAGGCAGCCTGCGCTCGTACAAGCAGTGGCTCAAAAAGGATTGTCGTTCTTTTAGATGAGCATCCCGACCGTACCGCAGGCGCAAAACTCATCCGCTGCCCAATCATTACACACAGTAAAACCGCAAAAATCCTCACATCTCAGCCTTCAGCGACAAAAATGCAGGGATTAGAAACCGGAGCGATCTGGGAGACAATACCAGAAATATGCACCATCGAATGGCCCCACCCGGAGATCACTTTCTCAAACTCGATCGCAATAAACTGGAGCGAGCAGCCTATTCTGGTTGAGCATCATCCTGGCCCAACATCAGGTTCTTCATGGGTGATCGTTCCCGATCAAAAAATTGTATTTGTTGGGGATGCGGTTACACCTGACCAACCACCGTTTTTATCTTCAGCAGAAATTGAGCCTTGGATAGAAGCCTTAGATATCCTGAAATCATCCCATTATAAGGACTACTTGATCATCAGCGGAAGAGCAGAACTCGTCACAATGGATGATATCCGCCAATCACAAAAATTCTTAAGAAAAACCCACCGTACTTTTGATAAGCTGAACAACCAAACAGCTAATCTCATAAAGATCCAGAAATCAAGCGCTTCCTTTATTGATGATTTCAAACCTAAAAACAGATCGGAAAGAGAACTTTATCTTACTCGTCTTTCATATGGGTTTACCAAATATTATATTAATAATTTCTCCAAGAAAAAATTATAAAATTTTTCTGATACCATGAATGATCTCGGTCATGTTCCCTTTATTGAGAAAGCTCTCGGTATCAGGATCGAATCTGCCCAGCTTTAGAATTCCTTCATGGTCTGATCAAGATTTCAATATGACATCTAATCCTGCAGTTCAAATACCATCCAAAAAAGAAATTAACAAAGCAAGGAAAATTTATCGGTTATTGGAAACGACTTTTGGTATTCCGGAATGGCGGGAACCTCTTCCTGCAATAGACGAATTGGTTTCCACCATCCTTTCTCAAAACACGAACGATGCCAACCGAGATCGCGCTTATGATAATTTACGTACGAATTTTCCCACCTGGAAATCAGTTATGCATGCCGACCCCGACAAAATAATTGATGCCGTCCGTGTCGCCGGCTTAGCCAATCAAAAAGGTCCCCGCATTCAATCTGTCCTAAAGCAGATCAAATCAGAGCGGGGAAAACTTTCACTAGATTTCTTGCGGGATCTGGGAAAAGAAGAAGCATTGGATTGGTTAAAACAGCACAAAGGGGTTGGCCCAAAAACCGCTGCCATTGTGCTTCAATTTTCCCTGGGTATTCCTGCCTTCCCGGTTGATACCCATGTCTATCGTGTTTCAGGTAGAACAGGTATTCGCCCGCATGATATGAGCGTCGAACGCACCCACACCTGGATGGAGCAGTTGTTTGACCCGGAACAATATGGACCCGGCCACTTAAATATCATAAGATTAGGGCGAGAGATCTGCCACGCTAAAAAACCCGAATGCTCGAAATGCCCACTTAATCATCTCTGTAATTATTATCAGGGTTTAGGGCAAAATGATCGTGATTAAAGAAAACGACCTCAAATTCTTTTAATTATCCAATTTGAAATACAAACCCCAAAAACCAGAACCCTTGCTGCGGCCATTCACTAATATATGATATTTTTCTGAATCAACTGTTTCCCAATAGGGCGTGTAGTTTGGCATCAATTCGATCCATGTTTGCCCTGGTTTTAACGGGATCGGATTTCCATCTACATCAACAAAGCGGATCGGTCTCAGTTTCCCGGTTGTTTGTTCGTATTCCTCACTCTTGGTTGTCCAATAAATTTCTTGCATTTTCCCATCACGGAATAAGAGAGCTTTCCCTCGTTTGATATACAAAAGGTCAATATCAATGAGATACGTATTTTGTACTTCATGATCCGCAAACAATACGATCACATTTTCATATGTCAGAGGTTCCCCATTTAATCTATCGGTTTGTTCAATAAATGTACTTCCATCTGCATCGTCCTGCCAGCGATGGTATGAACCATCACCCTCGTTATACCGCCAAAAAACCTGATT
This sequence comes from Pelolinea sp., assembly GCA_030655835.1. Classification (GTDB taxonomy): domain Bacteria; phylum Chloroflexota; class Anaerolineae; order Anaerolineales; family Anaerolineaceae; genus Pelolinea. Next base: position 1,187 of record JAUSPC010000143.1, on the reverse strand, counting down.
TTTATATGCGTAATAGACCCACAAAGAGTGCGCGTCCTTGCCGACCTCTGGTGCATTCTCATCAAATACCATACCACTCAAGGCCGCTTCGCCTAATTCTTTTCCGCTATCCTTGGCAATCTGTTCAATAGCATCGACAGTTACCATCGCGCTGTTAACGTCAGATTGATCATCCCCAAACACATTGACATAATCTCCCAGTTGTTCAGCCACCTTCGAATACGCGGAAGCCATCACAATGAACCCATTATAAAGTTGGCGTACATGTTCATACGGAAGGCGACCTGAACGAACAGGACCTATGACTGGTTCCCGCAATCCTTCTAATAGTTCTTCCTGTAATTCGTCGGATTTCATCTGAACCAAGGTTTGAGGATAATCCCCATAGAAAATGGCCAAAAAGCGCGTCATACCATCGCCAATAAAAAGCTCAAAAACGATCGGGCTGAATGAAAGACCAAATTGTGGCCTGGCTGAGATTGGAAAATTGGTCACAGATACCAAAGCTGGAGGGAGAATCAAATTTCCCGGATATTGAACCGGTAATCCTGTCAGCGGATTAATACCGCCGATAGGCATTAATTCTTCCCCATCGTTCGCTTCGGGACCATTTCCATTGTCATCGTCCTCAAGTGCACCATTATCTGGCAAATTAAATTCAGGATATTCGTTAAGGTCCAATTTGGAATAGCTATCAACCAACGAACCATTTTCTTGAATCATCAAATCAATGTTTTGATCTGCTGGAAATCCACCAATAGTACTTCCGGTGATGAGGAATGCAGTGATCATTCCAAATACTGTTTTTCGTACCTTCATTGCTACCTTATATATTGACATTGTCATTGTTAAACATAAAAGATCACAGCAGCCTGGCAGTCATGGTAGTAACGCGGTAGACCCATAGCTTTGCGCCGCCGATTTTCATCGGGTTTGCTTTTTTCGATCTCGTGTATTAAACACACTATATCATAAATTATCAAATTAGGATTGATCAAGTTGATAACGCTCAAATTGCAAAGTATAGTTTCTGGCCAGATTGACTATGAATAAGTTCAGACACATGTGAGACGATAGCTCTGGACAAAAAGGAGCATCGGGGTCATCCTTAAGGGTGATAAAACCAGAAAAGGAGCAACCCCGATGCATACAAGATACCACTTACCAAAGGAATTCTATCACCTCGT
>JAUSPC010000142.1 GCA_030655835.1 Pelolinea sp. | reverse complement strand
TACATATGCCCCATAAAATGTGCTCTTGCCTGTCTCGATGAAGCGTTCCTGCGTCATGTCTGCCTCTTTTCTTCGGTCAGACTAATTTTATTAAAGTTGTCTTAAATTGTCAATTTTGTCATTTGTTTTTCAACAATCTCCGACCTTGTGTTTGATAATGCATCAACCAACAAAATCAAGATGAATCATATTAAAACGATGCTCTGCGGCCACTTTATTGGAATTGAAAAATTGGAACGGCTCAAACTTCTGCAAGGTGATCCACTGATCAACGAGTTTGATATTTCAGTGAAGGAACCAGAAACGGTATCCAGATTTTTAGGAAACTTCAGCTATAAAACAACTCAAATGTTCAGAGATATCAATTTCAAAGTCTTCAAAAAGCTACATATTAAAAGCAAGCTAACATCCATCACAATCGATATTGACAGCAGTGTTATCAACGTAGAAGGCCATCAAGAAGGCACAGCTAAGGGATATAATCCAAAAAAGCCTGGCAATCTATGTTACAACATCCAGTTTGCTTTCTGTGATGAATTAAAGGCATATATCACTGGATTTGTGAGAAGCGGCAATACCTATACAGCAAATGGCGCAGCTGAAATGATCAAAGAAATCGCTGCCAATATCAAAACTGATTATTTAAAGATCGTGTTCCGAATGGACAGCGGCTATTTTGATGAAGAAATTATTGAAACAATAGAATCACTTGGTTGCAAGTATTTGATAAAGGGTAAAATATACCCAACACTTGCTTCACAAGTAACTGATCCATCTATTTTATTCGTGACAGGTGATGAGGGCAGGGAAACTGCTGAGCTTTTTACGAAACTAAACACATGGGACAAAGACAGAAGATTTGTAGTATCTCGCGTATTGAAACCAGAAAAAGACAGGGCACAATTATCTCTCTTAGAAGGCGACGAATACGAATACTTTTTCTTTGTAACCAATACCGAACTACCTTCAGAAAAAGTGGTCATTTCTTACGAAAAACGTGGCAACTGCGAAAATTACATCAAGGAAGCCAAGTATGATATGTCGGTTGGACATCTTTTGCTAAAATCGTTTTGGGCAAATGAGGCAGTGTTTCAGATGATGATGCTTGCATACAATCTGTTTTTGCTGTTCAAATTTGATTCTCTAAGCATTTCAGAATACAGACAGCAAATCAAGACATTCCGTTTGAAGTATATTTTTCTTGCTGCGAAGATCATCAGAACTGCACGATATGTGGTGATGAAGCTCTCGGTAAAATATCCGTATCAAGATGTGTATAAAAATTGCTTGTCGTAAGAAAATAGTGTCGAATATTCCGGTGTTGGCTTCAGTGTGTTTTACGAGGCCTGTTTACCATACCCAATATTCTACTTCACATGAATTATTCGTAAAATTCATGCCAAGGTGGTGACGGAAATGTTACAATATTGAAAATAATACCAAAATTATTCGCCAATTGAACGTAAATGAAGGGAATTTAATTTTGACGTGGAATTCAGGTAATATATAATTAATATTCTTAATGAATAATAAATTTCACAAAGGTTTTTCAAAAGAATGACACAGCAGCGAATTACCGATGATCTTTCAGTTTTATTAGACGTTCTACCAAAATCATACGTTGAGTCAGTGAAATCTGCCAACCACAGTGATGATCTTATTGAGATCGTTGTCGATCTTGGGCGTATACCCATGGCGCGATTTATGGACCGCGAAGTAACTATTGCGAATTCAGAAGCAACACGTGAAGAGATCGACGAATTAGTATCCCGTATAGGTGAGTTTGATGATGACAATCGGGCTGGGATTGAAAGAACCCTGCACCGTATTTCTGCTATGCGCAATAAACACGGTGCAGTTGTCGGTTTAACCTGCAGGGTAGGGCGGGCAGTCTACGGCACGATCGATATTATTGAAGACCTTGTAGAATCAGGGAAAAGTATTTTATTGTTGGGGCGGCCTGGTATAGGAAAAACCACTATGCTGCGCGAGGCAGCACGTATTCTCGCTGAAAAAACGCGTGTTGTTATCGTGGACACTTCAAATGAAATAGGAGGGGATGGAGATGTTCCCCACCCAGCAGTAGGAAGAGCTCGCCGTATGCAAGTGGCACAACCATCTTTGCAGCATGAGGTAATGATAGAAGCTGTTGAAAACCATAACCCAGAAGTCATTGTTATTGATGAAATCGGGCGGGAACTGGAAGCTGCGGCAGCCAGAACTATTGCTGAACGCGGGGTTCAGCTTGTTGCAACCGCCCATGGACGTACGCTTGAAAACCTACTCTTAAACCCAACGCTATCTGACCTAATCGGCGGGATCGAATCTGTCACATTATCAGACGAAGAAGCTCGCAGGCGAGGTACACAAAAAACTGTATTAGAACGCCGTGCCCCCCCAACTTTCGATGTGCTAATTGAAATTCAGGAGCGCGATCGGTTGGTTGTTCATCAGGATGTAGCCAGCTCAGTTGACGCAATGCTGCGTGGGTTTACATTGCAACCAGAAATCCGCTATCGCGACTTGAAAGGACAAATCCAGATTCAAAAAGAAAAGACACCATCGCCACAACGCCAAATGGCTTCGCAGGGTCTTAAGAGAACGTATCCGAATGGCTCGTTAGATACAAAAGAAACCAATAGCCCGCTAACAAATAGGAATGTTGCCAAATTACAAGAAATTATTCCTCCTGCTTTATCTTTAAAAACAGTATCTGTCTTTCCATATGGGGTTGCGCGAAACCGATTGGAACAATCCGCAAAACGATTGGGAGTCCCGGTTAATTTGGTAAAAAAACTCGAACAAGCAGAAGTGTTGATCACGCTGAAATCATATTATCGAAATAGGCAAAAAACTGTTCTTGATGCGGAAGAGTCTGGATTACCAGTTTTTGTACTTCGTTCCAATTCAAACACCCAAATCGAACAGGTACTGGTTGAGTTATTCAATCTTGCTGAAGTATCAGGAAATCAGCTGGATTTAGAAGAGATTAATAGAAATACACTTACTGCAATAGAAGCGGTAAGAAATGGACAGCGTTGGATTGATCTGCCGTCCGCTTCTTCTCGGGTTCGCCGATTACAACATGAATTAACCAGGGAGGCAAACCTTGTTTCGCATTCATATGGAAAAGAACCGAACCGCCATGTGAGAATTTTCCGGGAGTAAGAATATGTTCATAACATTCGAGGGGCCAGACGGAAGCGGCAAAACACTGCAGATGAAACCAACTGCAGATTTTCTTCGTGGACAAGGATATTCAGTGTTTCCAGCGAGAGAACCGGGTGGCACCAGCATTGGAGACCAGGTTCGTGAAATTCTTATGAACATGGATAATACAAGCATGCTGCCCCGTACAGAGACACTTCTTTTTTGCGCAGCGCGCGCTCAACTTGTGGAAGAAATAATCAGACCTCGCTTAAACAAAGGTGAGGTTGTTCTGCTTGATCGGTATGCTGATTCCACATTGGCCTACCAAGGGCACGGGCATGAAAACGATATTGCATTGATCAAAAAAGTATTAGATTTTGCCACAGGAGGATTGACCCCGGATATTACCTTTTTATTTGATCTTGATCCGCAAATCGGCTTGCAGCGCCGTCAAAAAAGCAATGGTGAGTGGAACCGCATGGATGCATACCAACTTGAATATCATAAGCGCGTAAGACAGGGCTATCTAAAAATGGCGAAAAATGACCCGGAACGATGGTTTATCATCGATGCCAATCAAAGCCCGGATATGGTACAATCCGACCTTAATTCATTATTATTATTATATTTATCTAATTTATCTAATTTATCTTAATTCAATATTCTAAAAAAAAGAGAGGTAACAAACCGTGAAAAATAAGTTGATCCCAATTCTATTACTGACAGCCATTTTGCTGGCCGCTTGCAGCAAAGCCGAAGATCCATCCCAGGTCATTGAACCTGTCGCTACTGCGCTTATAGAAGGGCAGGAGATCGTTGACCCTGCAGAAGAAACCACAGCACCACTGGATGGACCGTTTACAAGCGCCGAAGATCCCTGCAAACCGTTTAGTTTAATAACGCAATCATTGGTTGCACCTTATTCAGGGCTGCCTCCGGTTACAGATGAAGACTGGGTGGTTGGGCCTGATGACGCAGCAGTAACCTTCATGGTTTACAGTGAGCCGCAGTGCCCTTATTGCGCCCAGTTTGAACCCCTAATGAATGCTATCCAGGCACAATATCCAAACGATGTCCGGACAGTTTATCGCCATAGACCTTTTCCGGAATCCTTCCACGATAAATCAATTATTGCCGCACAGGCATTGGAGGCAGCAGGTAAACAGGGAAAGTTCAACGATTTCAAGAATTTCTTGTTTGAACAGCAATCTACATGGGCTCCCGTACCAAAAAACGATTTCTATGCCTGGCTTGAAAAGAATCTCGGTAATTTTGAGATTGAACCAACACAATTCAAAGAAGATATGTACAGCAAAGAAGTTGTCGACAAAATTGATGCCGCCGCGAAATCCGCTAACAGTTTAGGTATTAATGGCACACCAACGCTTTTCATCAATGAGCACCAATGGCCAGAGAATGAAAGAAGTTTAGAAATATTCTCGATATACGTACGGTTGATCAAGAATCAAGTAAATGAATATGACTCATGTGCGCCAACCGTTATTCAAGACGGCAAGGATTATTCAGCAACAATTAGCACCACCAAGGGCGATATTGTCGTTGACTTATTCGAGGAATCAGCACCATATGCAGTGAATAGCTTTGTATTCTTGGCACAAGAGGGCTGGTATGACGGGCTTTCAATCTTCGCCAACGACAATATCCTTTTATCAGGCGATCCTACAGATACAACTTTCGGTGGTCCAGGTTACGTATATTTGGATGAAATAGATCCCGAACTTACACTTGATGATCCAGGTCAATTAGCAACATACAGCCTTGAACCAGGAAAAAATGGCAGCTCTTTCTTCATCAACAAGACCATCATTGAAGGAGTTGATAACATAACAATTTTTGGCGAGGTTACCGAAGGCATGGATGTAGTGAACGCAATTGAATTGACGTCAGATTCGAATACACCAGTAAGAGATCGCATCCTGAGTGTGACCATAAACGAAAAATAATGACGTTCAAAAAATCTAAAATACCCAGCATGCTTCTGTTGATACTCAGTGCGCTGGGTATTTTATTTGGGGCGGGTATTGTTGGGCTGACCTTGGCAGGCGCTTATTTTTTACCCGTTGATAAAGGTTCCACATCCGAAGTATTGTCAATCGCCACAACAAGTTTATTATCATTTTTGGTTTGTATCCTCAATCTGCCCACCTTCATCTCTTCAATAAGGAAACTGAAACAAAAGCCTTCTCCCCACCCCCTACCACCTCTATTTCAGAAAGCGAATTATCTGATCATTCTTTGGTTGTTGCTCATTTCAATTGGATATTTCATTAGCCAAGGAAATAACGCTACTTTCTTTCTTGTTCCATTAACCATTGCGGCTGTTTCCATACCGGTTTGGTGGTTAATAGAGTGTGCGCGACGAGGTCTGCCTCGGAGCACGAAATTGCGGGAATGGGGAACTTTAACGATTGGTTTAACAATTACGCCTATTATCATCATCCTGATTGAAATGATCCTGGTTGCGCTCATGGTACTCGTTGTAATGATCGGGTTGGGTTTTCAACATGATCTAAACAACCAGATTCTCCCTATCCTCGGAAACCTAAACCTCTATCAAGGGGGAATAGCGGAACTAGAACAGATCCTTTTCGATCTGATGCAAAATCCAGTTATCGCTATTGGAATTTTTCTTACGATAGGTATGTTGGTGCCATTGATCGAAGAAATTTTCAAACCAATGGCAGTCTGGTTCCTTCTAAAACACCCGCTGAGAGAATACGAAGGATTTTCTTTAGGTTTAATCAGTGGTGGTGCTTTTGCCTTGTTAGAAAGCGCTGGAATGGTTATTCAAATGAATGCGGAGGATTGGCTGACAGCAGTTGCTTTGCGTGCGGCTACCGGGGTGCTGCATATTGGTCTCAGTGGTTTAGTGGGATATGGATTGACCCGAAGTTGGAATCAAAAACGATACGGGAAAGGGATCATGTATATTTTCTCAGCCGCTTTATTGCACGGCGGCTGGAATTCTCTGGCCTTGCTTTCGGGTCTTTCTTCGACATTAACTCAAAATGGCCCTGGATTTGAAGTTTCAGGGGTCATTAGTATCGTTATTCTTGGATGTATGATTGCAATTTTCCTCGGTATTATCACTATCACGCTAAGGATCAATGCGCGCCTTCGACGAGAACCCAACACACAAACTATTTAATTCCAAAATTATTTTTCAATAAAACTAAACACCAAAATTGGGGTTATATTAGGCATATAATAAAAACGCATGAAAAAAGAAACCCTGCAGCATATTGTCCGATTTCTGATAAAAACACTCACCTTATCTGAGTATATTGATGTGGAGAACATTCCCAAGCAAGGAGGTGTGATCTTAGCCATTAATCACATGAGCCAATTAGACACCCCACTTCTTCTTGTAAATCCAGTGCGAGCAGATATAACCGGTTTGGTAACCACAAAATATCGAGAAAATTTATTGGTTTCGTGGCTTACAGATACCGCCGAAGGAATTTGGATTAATCGGGATGCCGCAGATTTTTCAGCTATTCGAAAGGCCTCTCAAGCTCTGGGTAAAGGAATTGCGCTTGGTATTTCCCCTGAAGGGACCCGTTCAAAGAATGGTCAATTGCAAGAAGGAAAGCCGGGAACCGTGATGCTTGCGGTTAAAACCGGCGCTCCAATCGTCCCGGTGGGGATCACTGGCACAGAATCTGCTTTTCGTGAACTAAAACACTTCCGACGCCCGAGGTTAACTGCACGCTTCGGCGAACCATTTGTCATTCCGCCATTTGAACAAGGAAGCAGATCTCAGGATCTAAAAAAATGGACACACGAGTTAATGCTGCGGATCGCCGCACTTCTACCTGAATCATATCGAGGGTTTTATCGTGCCCAAACTCGTGAATAAAGAATAGCGGTTCTTATGCCATTATTCTGGTTTTGTCTGACAGCCTTAATCGGAATTTTCATAGCTCCTTTTTGTGACCTTCCGCTAATTTTCTGGGGGTTGGGAAGCCTGGTCTTTTTGTTGATTGGAATTCTTGAATTTCGTTATTATAAAAACAAGAAACATGTGTTTATTTCGCACTCTATTTTCCGGATCCCGATTGCCTTTCTCCTTCTTGGTTTTTTCCTGGGCGTCCTGCGCTACCAAAGCGCTTTACCTTACCCAACAGCAGACAATATCCTTGGATATGTAATCAACGAACCTACCACTTTAATGGGTACGATCAAATATGATCCTATTAGAACAAATGATTTTACATCTGCCGTGATCAAAAGCGAATCAATCACGGTTGGAAACAAAAAACTGGCCGTGAAAGGGGATGTGTCTCTCTTGATCCCGGCGGGCTTTGATATTCGGTATGGAGATCGCCTGGAACTTATTGGAAATCTTTCCAAAACCTATGAAAATGATTCATTAATTACAAGATCTAGTTTGGCACAAAAGAAGGTTTTTACACGGTTGGCATTTCCAGACATCGAGGTGGTTTCCTACGGTAACGGAAACAGGATTATGGATTTTATATATCGATTGCGAGAACGAGCCCATTCGATCATTTTCAATATAATTCCATTTCCCGAATCAGCCGTATTATCCGGGATCTTATTGGGAATTGAAAGCGAAATTCCAGAATACCTTTGGGATAGTTATCAAGCTAGCGGAACGATCCATATCATTGCAATTTCAGGATTCAACATCACAATTATTGCTCTATTATCATTTCGTGTTTTTCGACGATTGTTCGGTTGGAAATGGGCTCTTCCTTCGACAATTAGCGTACTTCTTTTTTATACCCTGCTTGTTGGTGCAGATCCACCGGTCATACGCGCTGCCATCATGGGCATTCTTGCTTTAACGGCGCACCAGATAGGACGGCGACCTGTCGGTATTTACACCCTTGTTTTGGCGGCCATAGTTATGTTAATAGGAAACCCGTTCTTGCTTTGGAGTATAAGTTTTCAGTTATCTTTTTTAGCAACCTTAGCTCTCCTTACGATCGTAGATCCGATGGATCGGTGGGTAAAAACCCGTTTTGAAAACCATTTTTCTCTTCAAACCGTTCAAAATTTAATGCCTGTTGTCTCAATATTGACCACCACATTTTCAGCGACTTTAGTGATTTTCCCAATTCTTTTTAAAATGAACCCTCAGTTTTCAACCATCAGTATGGTTGCGAATTTTTTGATAGCCCCTTTTCAGCCAGCGATCATGATTGTTGGCGGTTTAGCTGCTTTTTTGGGTTTTATTATTCCGCCAAACATAAATGTTCTTGGAATCATGGTTTGGCCATTAATTGCATTCTGTGATCAAATCGCGATCCGATTAAGCATCAGCAGCGCAGCAGTGTTTCCCCTTCCTGATTATGCGTTTTGGATTAGCCTGGTCTTTTCTGTTGTGGTTCTGATCTATTTTTCCTATCGCAATATTTTTTCTCTTTCAAATCCCAATAATGATTTGATGTGACTGCAGTGAAAATGCGCTGGTTTTTCTTTAAGTAAACGTTCTAAAGTTGGTTTTCCTTATGTAAATAGCGTAGATTAATGCTACTGATACAATCATTTGAATTAATATTAAGGAAGATCGATGGAATGGCTTTCTGAAACTTTATCGTATTCTACAAACGGAAAAGGGATGATCATGATCACGGCGGATATTTTAAAGGTTATCCAGCACTGGAAAATAACCACCGGCATGTGTTTCTTGTTCTTACCTCACACAAGCGCATCCCTTACCATGTGCGAAAATTATGATCCGGAGTCACGGGAAGACGTAGAAAATTATTATGAACAGACAGTTCCGGAAAATCAACCCTGGTATAAGCATACCCTTGAGGGGTCAGATGATTCACCCTCTCACATAAGATCAACGTTAACTCATTCGAGCTTCACGATTCCCATTGACAAAGGTAAACTGGGCTTGGGTACATGGCAAGGAATATTTCTGTTTGAACATAGATCCAACCCTCACCACCGTAATATATCTATCCGCTGCATGAAAGTAAATTGATCTTTATCAACGACAGCACCTTGCATGGTATTATAAGAATACATCATTCTATCTTTATGCTCCATCACTACTCATTCTTGTGATAGTGTATTACTAAACAGGTAAAAATCGGAGGTTGAAATGGTTACCGTAGCAGATCTTTTAAAATCCAAAGGCATAGGCATATTCTCAATTCCCGTAACCGCCACAGTTCGAGATGCATTATTTTTAATGGCAGAAAAAGATGTTGGCGCGCTTCCTATCCTAGACAACGGAAAACTTTCAGGGATTTTTTCTGAAAGAGATTTTTCCAGAATGCTTGCAAAGGAAAACGAGTGTTCTCTGGATACATCCATCCGGGACGTAATGACCAAAAATTTGTTTACCGTTACTCCCGCTACAAGCATTGAAAGCTGTATGCAGCTAATGACAGATAAACACATCCGCCACCTACCAGTTTTGGAAAATGATCTAATGGTTGGGTTGGTCTCTATTGGAGATATCGTAAAAACGGTCATATCTTCCCAGAAAGAGTTTATAGATCAATTAGAAAAATATATTGGCGGACGTTGGTAGTCTCTATTTTTCGGCATAAATAATTTCAGGTATACTTGTAAGGTTTAACTACCTGAGACGAATATGCTGGAAAACAGAAAAACCATTCAAACTGCATACATAAAGCTTGTCATTGCTATTGTGATTTGGGGCGGCTCCTTTATAGCCACAAAGATCGCTGTGCGTGACGTCTCACCTGTAACCGTTGTATGGTTGCGGTTCTTGATCGGGACCATTATTCTGGGATATATAGCCTGGAAGCAGAATGATCTTTCTTTGCCGGCGGGAAAAGACAGGCTTGAACTTTTATTACTGGGATTCCTCGGGATCACACTACATCAGTGGCTTCAATCAAGCGGATTGGTTACATCAGAAGCATCTACTACTGCCTGGCTGGTTTCAACAACCCCTGTATTTATGGCTCTTTTGGGATGGGCGTTTTTAAAAGAAAAACTGACTAGGGAAACGATCATCGGTTTCTTTTTAGCAACAATTGGAGTTCTACTCGTAGTTTCAAAAGGAAACATTATCTCGGCTTTTAGCGGAAAATTCGGTCCTGTGGGAGATTTCCTAATCCTCATTAGTGCACCAAATTGGGCGATTTTTTCTGTGTTATCACGTCCAATCTTAGAACGCCTCTCTTCAATAAAAGTAACTTTTTATGTTTTTTTATCAGGTTGGCTGTTGACCAGTATTCAATTTCTCGCTGGAAGTCGTTGGGTTGAATTCAAAAACCTATCAAGTGCAGGGTGGTTTAGTATTGCTTTCTTAGGAATTTTTTGTTCTGCTGTGGCGTATATATTCTATAACGATGGTTTGAAAGCTCTTCCTACATCACATGTTGGAGTATTCTTATATTTAGAACCCCTGGTCACCACGATCATTGCGGCTATTGTGCTTTCAGAAAGTATTGTCTTAGTTTCTTTGGTCGGGGGAGGATTAATTCTTTTTGGTGTTTGGTTAGTAAATCGCAATTCAACACAAGTTTAGTTGGTATTTCTTTCCACTGAGGAAATCACTTACGTATCAAACCCCAAAATTTGGTTTTGTTGCTAAAATAATATCTGAAATTAATTAAATAAGGATCTTATGGATAATTTACAGATCAAAGATGCTCTAATTGCTTTTCTTGACCTCATAAAAACCGAGATCGCTTCTTTTGAAAAAACACTTTCACAACAAGAGAAACGATTGAACGGATCTTTAGAAAATTGGTCAGCAAAAGATGTGCTTTCTCATCTCGTATTCTGGGACAATCATTTCATCTCCCAAGTGAGCAAAGCAAGAAGCGGGGAAAAAGTTCCGCAAGTAGATGATTATCTTGACCAAATAAATGACGGTATATTCATAGAACATTTTGACCAGTCATTTTCAGATGCATTTAATGATCTTGAAAAATCATGTATAAATGCCACTAATTTATTACAATCTTTTTCCGCGGACGAGCTAAACGATAAGGGTTTATATGACTTTTTAAATGGGCGCACATTGGTCGATAATTCGCTCGGTACGTTTGGGTGGCATATTACCCATCATATCAGTGATTATTATCTTAAAAACGGCTTTCCTGAAAAAGCTGTCGGGGTCCAAGAAATATATTCGCACGAATTACAAAAGTTCCCTTCATGGGAAGCCAATGCCATCTATAATCTGGCCTGTTTTTTCGCCCAGGTCAAAGAAAAAGACAAAGCGATCAATAACCTAAAAGCTGCTTTTTTATTAAAGCCTGATCTTGTAGAATGGTCCAAAGGAGATAACGATCTTGATAGTCTTAGAGATGATCCGGGTTTTAAAGCACTGTTTATGGTCGACTAGATTTCACTTCCCGGGTTCACTTTCTTTCGATATGACTTCACTTTCCCTCGTTTTTTCTTTTGGTCAATCCGTTTCTGACGTGAACTTCTTGAGGGATGCGTCCGCACGCGTTTTTTAGGGGCTATCATTGCATTGCGAATTAATTCCATCAATCGCAAGCGCGCATCTTCTCGGTTCTTTTCCTGAGAACGAAACCGGTTTGCTTCGATTCTCAATATTCCATCTGACGATAGGCGTTTTCCAGCCAACCTCTTTAGACGTCTTTTTACATGGTCAGGAATTGTTGCTGACGAGGCAATATTAATTTTCAATTGAACAGCCGTAGCTACTTTATTTATATTCTGACCGCCCGGTCCACCCGAGCGGATAAATACTTCACTGATCTCTGATTCAGAAATTTGTATCTGCTCGTTAATTCTCAAGATTAATAAATCCAATTCTTTTCTTTATCCAATATCATATCATCCGAAATTAATAACTTATCAATGAGTGGTTTTGCTTAAACAATTGGTGTTGATGTAGTTATAATAAGTATCATTCAATGAATAGGTTTTGGAGGTTTTCATGCAATTATTGTTGGATTCAGCTGTCATAGATGAAGCACTAATAGCAGCAGAATGGGGGTGGGTTAATGGTGCAACCACAAATCCCACTTTATTGGCCAAGAGTAATCTTTCACCAGAAAAGACACTGGAAAAATTATCACAATGTTTCAAGGGACCAATTTTTTATCAGTTAGTTGGAAAATCTATAAAATCCATGAAAGCTGAAGCAAAATTGGCAGCTGGCATTCTTGGGAAACAACTTGTTCTAAAAATCCCTGCCACGGAATTAGGTTTCCGTGCTACCAGCCAGCTATCGAAGAAATATACCTGTGCAGTCACATCGGTCTTTACTTCTTCACAAGCGCTTGTTGCGCACGCATCAGGCGCCCGCTACGCCCTTTATTACCATAACCGCGCAAAAAGGTTGCTAGAAAATGGACATGATCTTGCGAACGAATTGGTTCAGGTTTTGAAACAAACTAGCACAATCGTTGTGGCGGCCAGCCTGAAGACGCCCGAGGAAGTGGTTGAGGCACGGCTCGCAGGTGTACAAATTTTGTCTACAAACCTTAAGGTTTTATCAAAGATGGTGCAACATGATCTATCAGAGGCTGCTCTTAAGGAATTTAATCGAAATGGGATTGGCCTAGTATCCCAATAAAGGAGTCCGATCATGAAGATTTTTATTACCGGAGGGGCAGGTTTTATAGGATCAACAATTAGTTCCGCGTTAGAAGACGCTGGACATACCCCAGTTATCCTGGATTCGCTTATTACCGGGCGAGTTGAATTCACAAAAGGACGAATTTTCTATAAGGGAGATATCGCCGACAAGAAACAAATTGAGAAGATCTTTGCCGATCATCCTGATATATATGCAACAATTCACTGTGCGGCATTGATCATCGTACCAGAATCTACGGTAAACCCATATGAATATTACCGAGAAAATGTCGGTAAATCGCTGGAATTATTTCACACACTAAAAGAGCAGGGCTGCAAGCGATTGGTTTTTAGTTCATCCGCGTCTATTTATGATGTGGTGCCTGGTTTCATGGTCACTGAAAATGCTCCTCTCAATCCAAGCAGTCCATATGCGCGCACGAAATATATGATGGAAATGATCCTGCGAGATTACTGCGCGTCATATTCCATGCAGGGAATCGCATTGCGATATTTCAATCCGATCGGCGCCGACCCAAAATTGCGTACCGGTCTGCAAATCGCAAAACCAACGCATGCTATTGGAAAACTTGTCGACGTCCAATTGGGAAAAATATCTCAATTTACAATTACCGGGACAGATTATGAAACCCGTGATGGTACTGGTATTCGCGATTATATCCATGTTTGGGATCTTGCCCAAGCTCATGTGCGTGCAGTAGAAAACTTTGACACTGCGTTCAAAAATGCGGGTAACCCGGAAAACAAGTATTTGGTAATCAACCTTGGTACCGGGCGTGGTGTTACTGTTCGGGAATTAGTAACTGCTTTCGAAACAGTTGTTGGAAAAGAGATAAATAAAGCGGAAGGCGCCCGTCGGCCTGGCGATACTGCTGGGTCATTTTGCAATGCAGATACTGCAAAGAAATTGCTTGGCTGGGAAGCGAAATTATCAATTGAAGAAGGCATTTCAGATGCGCTTAAATGGGGAAACAAGAGATCGCAAGTTTTACCCGATTGACCCTTTGCTAACCAGAGAAAATATTTCGATGTGGATTTATGCTGCGATTTCTGCAATCAGTCCATCTAAAGCAGCGTCTAAAGATAAATGACCTATCTTCCCTTCTTCGTCAATGTGGTCTAATTTTCGATAGGTACCTTCAAGTGTTTCCATACTAAAATGGTGGGCCTGATTGACCAATTTCTTTGCTATGAAAGTATGCCGAATTCCACACGCAGACAAAACACCTTTCTCGCCCCCTCCGCCCAAAATCGCTTCTTTAGCTAAGATCAATAAACGAACTTGACGTACAAGCATACTAAAAAGATATTGAATAGGCATATCCTTGCTTAATTTATTCAGTATGCTCATGGCAAGTTTCCCGTTTCGCGCCCCTACCGCATCAACCAGGGCAAAAATGTTTTCATCTTGAGATGCGGCACACAGCAACCGAACATCATCTATTTCAACTTGCTTTTCATCTCCAACGTATAAAATCGCTTTTTCAATTTCCTGCTTTGCTTGAAAAAGGTCATTACCTACTAATCGCGAAAGTTCGACGGCAGCTTGCGGGTGAAACAAACCGCCTTGGTCTGTAGCTTCTTTTAAGATCCATTCGGGCATTTTTCCTTCAGAAGGTAGCGATAATTCAATCCAGTGAATATCGCCTGGATATTGATCAGATAATTTTCTCAGCCAATGTTTGGAAGAAAACGCTTTCCAATTCATCGAACCACTGATATGTTTTTTTTCATCTTCTAGGATTAAGATCAATAAAGTGGTTGGCGAAACATTAGTTAAAATATTTGTTAGCCATTCCTCAGCCCCCTTCCTTCCAATGATTTCAGAAGCGTTATCAAGAACAACGATCCTTTTTCCGCCCCCCAGAGGAAACACGTTCAATTGCATTAAAATTTCGTGAAAACCTAAGGTGGAGCCATCAAGCCGTGTATTATTCAATTCAGAGAAAGCACCCTCTCCAACGGCATTGCTAATCTCTTTAATCTGTTCTTCAACGGATAAACGATTGTCGCCTATCAGGATAACAATTTTTGATGGAGGAATTGAAGTGGTTTTCTGTATTCCAACCAAGGTCATCTTGCCAATCGGGTTGCCACGCGATGAACAATTCTATCGGCTACATTATGCTGGTTCACTTCTATTATTTCTAATCCTTGAACGTCTGCATTAATTGTAAATTGCTTTTGTAGTTTTTGTCCAAAAGGGCTGGCGATTTGATAACCGATTAACCCCAACAGAATAGCGATTGGAAGGCGTCGCAACTTTTTTCCTATTTTTCCCTGTGTTCCAAACATACTTATCCAAGCCAAACTTCCAGCAGCCAGCCCACTGATCGCAATATTTGTACCGCAATTAGGGTGAACCGCAAGCTCGCTTTCCCCATTGCCCAACCGAGTTAATGCTTCCTGAGAAGCTTCAAACAAAACATCTGTCACCACTTCTCCATATATCCAGAACCCGCCCATATCTGAAATTCCACCTAATGGAGATTTAAGTCCTTTTTCCTGTAATACATGCAATGTCGCATGTTCAAGGGCATGATTATTTCGCACACGCATTAGTAGGTCCATTTTAAGAAAATCATCTAGGTAGGGCATATTTATTCCTCTTTTACTCATTTTATCTTAATTGCCATTTTAACCGCTTGGTCAAGAGAACGCGCTTCCAATATCTCAAACTTCTCTGGTGTGGCAAAATTTGCTCGTAAACGTTTTGGGATCACAGCCGCTTTGAAACCTAATTTTTGTGCTTCTCGCAGCCTGATCTCCATATGGCTCACCCAGCGCAGTTCTCCGGACAAGCCGATCTCTCCAATAAGAGCCAAATCAGCTCGCACAGGGTGATCTTTTAGAGAAGAGACAAGTGCCAATGCTGCCGCAAGATCTGCGGCTGGCTCTTCTACCCGTAAACCACCAACCACATTTAAGAACACATCCTGATCAGATAAACACAAACCAATCCGGCGGGTTAGCACAGCTATGATAAGAAGGAGGCGATTATAGTCCATTCCATTTGTCGTTCGGCGCGGATTGCCAAAGCTTGTAGGACTTGTTAATCCCTGCAATTCAACCAAGATCGGACGTGTACCTTCCATTGTAACTGCGATCGAAGATCCGGGTGCCTGCGCCATTCTTTCAGCAAGAAAGGCTTCAGATGGGTTTAATACCTGTTCCATGCCGCGTTCCTGCATTTCAAAAACACCAACTTCGGAAGTAGGACCGAAACGGTTTTTCATTGAACGGAGGAGGCGATAAGATTGAAAACGATCACCTTCTAAATGGAGTACAGTATCCACAATATGTTCCAACACGCGCGGTCCAGCAATTGTTCCATCTTTGGTTACGTGGCCGATCAGAAAAACCGCTATTCCGACTGATTTTGCCAATTCTCGTAATCGTGAGGCGCATTCTCTGACTTGCGATACCGACCCAGAGCTGGATGAAAGTCCATCCAGAAATACTGTTTGAATTGAATCAACAATCAACAACGCGGGTTTTATCTGTTCTACATGTGAAAAGATCACATCGAGATTGGTTTCGGTTAACAGATATAGTTTTTCTGATGAGACATCTTTTTTTTCTGTCCGTGAAAGGCGCTGAGCCCGCATTTTTATTTGACGGGCAGATTCCTCTCCAGATGCATAAAGAACAGGACTATTTTGCGCTATTTCAGTAGCTACCTGAAGCATGAGCGTGGATTTTCCGATCCCTGGATCACCGCCCAATAATACAATTGATCCGGGTACGATCCCGCCCCCCAATACGCGTGCGAATTCAGTTAGGTCCAACTGCCAGCGTTCTTCAGTTTCGTCAGTTACTTCATCCATTCTTATTGGTTTAGATCCTGAGGCGGAAAGCGGGCGATTTGACCGCTTTTCCGTGGAAACATTAATGACCTCTTCAACCATCGTATCCCATCCGCTGCAGGACGGACAGCGGCCAAGTAAGCGGACGGATGTACGTCCGCATTCCTGACAAACAAATTGAGTGTGTAATTTTGGCATTGTTTCCCTATAATTAGATTTTAATCCAATATGAGTTAAATTATTAATAAAAGAACCGGGTATTTAGCCCGGCTCATTATTACTTATTTGTTGACTTATTAACTCACACCCATCGGTTCTTCTTTTTCATGTTCTTTTTCAGGTGATCCAGTTAGAACAAAACCACCTTCGCTATCTATGTCTACCCTAATTTCATCACCATCTTTAAATTTACAAGCAAGCAGATCATCAGAAAGTTGGTCCTCTATTTCTATTTGGATCACCCTTCTCAAAGGACGGGCACCCATTTCTTGGTCATACCCCTTTTCCGATAATTTTTCTAATGCCAGATCGGTTGCAGATAAAACAATTTTCTTATCCTTCAATCGGTCTGCAACTTTTTTAAGTTCCATTTCTGCTATCTCACGGATATGTGCCCGATTGAGAGCATGGAAGACGATCACACTGTCCATTCGATTGATGAACTCCGGTCTAAATGTTTTTTTCAGAGATTCCAATAACTTTTTACGCATCTCGTCATAAATAAATTTTTCATCGGCTGATTCATCTCGTTCTAAAGTGAAACCAAATCCGCCGTCGCGTTTGATCAAATCAGCACCGATATTTGATGTCATTACAATAATAGAGTTGCGGAAGTCAACCTTGCGCCCCTTGGCATCGGTCAGCTGTCCTTCTTCCATAATTTGGAGAAGTATATTATGTGCTTCAGGATGTGCCTTCTCAACTTCATCGAAGACGACAATTGAATAGGGTTTGCGCCTGATAGCTTCCGTCAATTGGCCAGCATCATCATATCCGATATATCCGGGAGGGGCACCTACTAATCTACTAACTGAATGGCGTTCCATAAATTCTGACATGTCCAACTGGATGAGGGCATCTTCACTACCGAACAAAAACCGCGCAAGGGCTTTGGTCAATTCGGTCTTACCAACACCTGTCGGTCCAAGAAACATAAATGATCCGATCGGACGGCGGGGATCTTTCAATCCAGCACGGCCCCGACGGACAGCTTTTGCGATACGTTCAATCGCTTCTTCTTGCCCTACGATATGCTCTCGGATCTCGGATTCCATATTCAAAAGGCGAGCGGATTCTTCTGTAGCCAGCTGCATAACCGGTACGCCCGTCCACATTGAAACTAATTCGGCAATATCATCAGGTGTGACAACGGGACTTGTGTCGCGATCCCACATTTCTCTTATTGACTCCAGGTCCTTTTCAAGTTTGGTAACTTCTTCTTGGAGTAAATCAATCTCATCTGTTCTATTTTGTTCCAAAGCGTCATTTAATATTTTTCGTTTTTTTCGCAGGTCCGTCATTACTTTTTTGCTGGTCTGGGCGGTATCACTTTTATACATCCGCACGCGTGATGCAGTCTCATCGATAAGATCAATGGCTTTATCCGGTAGAAAACGATCGGAGATATAGCGGGCTGATAAATTCACCGCCGCTTCTAAAGCGGCATCAGATATTACCAGTCGGTGGTGATCTTCATAATTCTTCCGTACACCATGTAAGATCTCAAGCGCTTCTTCGTGAGTTGGTTCTTCAACTATGATAGGCTGAAAACGGCGCTCAAGTGCCGCATCACTTTCAATGCTCTTGCGATATTCATTAAGGGTTGTTGCCCCGATTACCTGCAATTCGCCCCGAGAGAGAGCTGGCTTCAGGATGTTTGCCGCGTCAACAGATGATCCTGCTGACCCAGCCCCAACCAGCATATGAACCTCATCGATAAACAGAATTGCTTCTGATGCTTTCAATTCATCAATAACTCTTTTTAGTCGTTCTTCGAATTGTCCGCGGTACATAGTACCCGCCACGAGTGATCCGACATCAAGCCGCAGAACCCGTTTATCTAGAAGTGGGGTTGGAACATCACCTTCTACAATTCGTTGAGCAAGCCCTTCGACGATCGCTGTTTTTCCAACACCCGGTTCTCCTATCAGAGCAGGATTATTTTTTGTTCGTCGAGCCAAGATCTGAATTACCCGTTCTATCTCTTTTTCCCTGCCAATAACAGGATCTAATTTTCCATCTTCAGCATAAGCGGTCAGATCGACCGCGAGTTGATCAACCAGAGGGGTTTTTTCCTCTTTTGATTTGCTTTTAGAAACCCCTTGCTTTACTCTAGAAAGTGATTGACGGTTTTCATTCAATACACGTTTTACCTGGCGCTGAACTTGAGCCGGTGTGATCCCTAATTTTGCCATTACGTCTTTTGCTAGACCTTCGCCGGATTCTACCAAAGCCAATAACAAGTGTTCTGTAGAAATATATTTACTGCTTTCTTTTCGGGCCTCTTCAATTGCCAGATCAAGAACTTTCTGGGCATCCACGGAGAGATCGATTTTTTCAGATCGGTTGCTTCCCATACCACCTAAACGGAGCACCATTTCGCGTGCACGGTCTATTTCAACCCCAAGCTCACGTAATACACGCCCGGCTACCCCGGCATCTTCTTGAATCAATGCTAGAAAAAGATGTTCAGAACCTATTACAGATTGCTGCATCCGTTCTGCTTCCAAATGCGCCAAGCTCAATACTCGACGTGCACTTTGGGTGAATTTTTCTAAACCAGACAAATTAGAACCTCCAAATATGTAAAACAAGAATAGTATGTCTATTTTTCATTTTACCAAACAACGAAGGTAAAAAGAATTTTTTTTAGATTTTATATAGGATGTTAATAACCAGGGAAACTATGCTGCCATAAACTATAATGCGGGGTGAATTAAGAAATTATGCTCGTATTTTCCTGATCTATAGTTGGAGAAATTATTCTAAAAAGATTGTCCTTCAAATTCGCTGATCTTAATTTTCCATTCATTAGGGATTGGGACGGTTTCTTGATCTCGGAAGTTGTATGCCACGCTGATCACTTCTCCTTTAGCATGGATCTTCCCGCTCTCTGCATCCTCTAATACATAATCAAACGCAATGCTTTTAGTACCAATTCTCACTGTCCTCGTTGCGGCACGCACATTTTGTCCAAGTACAATAGGTGCGAGATAAGATACGTGTACATCAGCAATAATCATCCGGAGATCCAAAAATGACTTTCCATCAAATAATTCCAAATTCTGTAGATATTCAAGACGCACCTGCTCCATAAACGTTAGAAATCGTGTGTGATTTACATGCCATTGCGCGTCGATATCGCTGTAACGAACTTTGATTGGGATTGAGAATTTATAATCAGCCATGCAGTGATTATACTTTAGAGGGTGTTGAAAAAGTAAGCAAAAGTTGAAATCAAACCATCCATAACGAGGTTTTTAGGGTTATTGACGCTATTTCAATCTATTCTTTATGCTTATCTCACTGTCCAAATCCTTTTCTGATGTCCTTTTTAGCTCTAT
>JAUSPC010000137.1 GCA_030655835.1 Pelolinea sp. | reverse complement strand
AACATCAATGAAAATTACGTCAACGTCTCGCAACTTTTCATATTCAGTCGTCGCAGAAAATGTACCTTCTGTAACCACATCTTTTATAAGTTCATTGAGTCCAGGTTCTTTGCCTTCAATAGGGGATATTCCTTTATTAATAAGGTCAACTCGGTCTTTTTTAATGTCTATCCCAATAACTTGAAAACCTTCCTTGGCAAAAAGGGCAGCAACAGGTAAACCAACATAACCAAGCCCAATTACAGCCAACTTTGCAGTTCTGCTTTCAATTTTATTTTGAAGGACTTGCAATTGCATTCCTTTTATACCTCGATAACTCTGTGCGTTTTCCCAGATTCAACAAGAGCAAGCGATATCCGCAATGCTTCTAACCCATCCTGTCCCGTTATTGGTACTGGACTTCCCTCACGAACCGCTTTAATAAATGCGGTTAATTCAGCTTTCAGGGGTTCCTGCCGTTGAATTGAAAAACGGGTCATGCTTCCTTCGCTAACACTTCGGACTGCACGGAATGGAGACCACAATTCCCCAATTGCCTGAGGATTCTCGTAAAAATAAAGATCTTGCATTAGATCGTCTACTCGGAATAACCCTTTTTCTCCTAAAACCAATGTTTCCCGCATTTTGGTTGGAGTCAACCAATTGATCTCCAATGCACCAGTTATTCCTTCAGGGAACCGCAACAAGCCAAACAGAAGGTCTTCGTGATCCGTATGAATTTGCTGTTCTGTTTCTGCAAAGACACGCATTGGATTCAATCCCGTAAGAAAGCGCATGACATCCACATCATGCGGGGCTAAATCAATAACAACACCTACATCCCTAATTCTTGCCGGGAATGGACCAGCTCTGCGGCAAAATACTTGAAATATTTTCCCTATGTCACCATTTTCTAAACGGGCTTTTAGAGATTGTACAGCAGGATTAAACCGAATAATATGACCAACCATAAGCTGGCGGTCTTTTTTTCTTGCTAATTCAATTATTCGTTTTCCCTCTTCAACCGTCGCGGCAATTGGTTTCTCGACAAGGATATGAGCACCTTTCTCAAGCGCATACGTAGCAACTTTTTCGTGTTCAGAGGTTGGCACAGTAATCGAAACCGCATCTGGCCGGGTCTTCTCAAAAAGTTCTTCAAAATTCGTGAAAGTTTCAACCGAAAATCTATCCTCAACCATCTGCAGACGATCTTTGTCCAAATCTGAAGCGCCAACCAATTCGACACCATCCATTTCCGAATATACTCGCAAATGGTTATACCCCATTGAACCAACGCCAATTACAGCTACTTTCATCTTTTATCCTTTTGACATAAATTCATTTATAGATGAAGCAACTAATTCAATATCTTCCTTTGATAGGGAAGGATGAACTGGAATTGAAAGGACCTCTGTTGCCGCAAATTCTGTTTCTGGGTATGATTTTTCATCTCCAAATATTTCCATATAGAATCCCTGTTTATGGATCGGAACTGGGTAATAAATTTCTGATCCAATTTCTTTTTCTTTTAAGAATTCACGTAAATCATCTCGTTTCCCATCAGGAACCCGAACTGTATACTGGTGGTATACGTGGGTATAACCACCGGGAACAAATGGGACTGCAATCCCTTTCAAGTTCTCATCATAGAATTGCGCATTTTCTTTTCGTTTTTGATTAAATTTTTCCAATTTTGCCAATTGGGCATTTCCAATTGCTGCATGAACATCAGTCATTCGAAAGTTGTATCCTAATTCATCATGATAATATCGGCGACGCATTCCATGGTTTCGGACGACTCGACATTTTTCCATGATCACATCATCGTTTGTTGTGATCATGCCCCCTTCCGCGCTGGTCATATTCTTTGTTGGATACAGAGAGAAAGTTCCAGTGCCAAATGATCCCGCCCTTTTCCCTTTAAATTCAGAACCATGTGCCTGGCAGGCATCTTCAATTACAGCGAGGTTGTGTTTTTTAGCAATCGACATGATCGCATCCATATCACAGCACAATCCATAAAGCTGAACTGGAAGAATTGCTTTAGTCTTTGGAGTGATGGCTGCTTCGATCAAAGATGTATCCATATTGAACGTTCTAGGGTCAATATCAACAAAAACAGGAGTTGCATTAACAAATAAAATTGAATTTGCAGATGCAATAAAAGTAAATGGAGATGTGATCACTTCATCCCCGGGCCCAATATCATATGCCAGCAAAGCCAAATGAAGGGCAGTTGTCCCATTTGTGGTCGCAATGGCATGTCTTACGCCGCACATTTCCGCAAAACCATCTTCAAATTCTTTTACTTTCGGTCCTTGCGCGATGATACCTGAATCTAACACTTCCAATACTGCATTTTTTTCTTCATCGCCAATAATTGGTTTCGCCATTGATATCATTTCGCTTCACTCCATATTTCTTTTTTAATTTTTATTGAAAATCCACAAGCAGGGCAATCCGCTATGACACTACCTTCGTTTTCCCCGCCATTATTAAGCTTTTCACCGCAAGGGCATACAAAACCACGTAAACGAGCAGGGTTTCCAAACACCAATCCATAATCAGGAACATCTCTCGTCACAACACTCCCTGATCCGATCATCGCCCACTCACCTACTGTAATTCCACATCGGATTGTTGAATTCGCACCAATAGCAGCCCCTTTTTTTACTAATGTTTTACTTAATTCCCAATCATCCGCTGACTTCGGAGATCCATCGGCGTTGATCGCGCGCGGTCGCATGTCATTTGTAAAGCAAGCATGCGGACCAATGAATACGCCGTCTTCTATGGAAACGCCATGATAAACAGAAACATAATTCTGTATCTTGACATTATTCCCAACGTGAACATCAGCGTCAATATATACTCCCTTCCCAAAATTACAATTTTCGCCAATTACTGCATTTGGGCGTATCTGACTATGATGCCAAATTTTTGTATTCTCTCCAATTGTTGCACTGTCTGCAACTTCGGCTGTGTTGTGAATTAATGGTGCCAAAATTAGCCTCCTGACAAGGATGATTTTATTATCTGCACTATTTTATCAGCTGCATCACCACTTCCGTAAATTTGCTGTCTGTGTTCTTTAGGATGAAAATCATAAAAACTTTTTGAAATTTTCTCATGATCTGCGCCTGCCAAATAATTCCAGCCAGCATCAACAGTTTCCACCCATTCCGTTTCATCGCGCATGGTGATGCATCTTACGCCAAGCAGATATGCTTCTTTTTGAATTCCCCCGGAATCCGTTAAAATACATTCCGCATTATTCTCAAGCATAAGCATGTCCAGATACCCAACAGGGTCAATTAATTGAACATTTTCCGAAAAATGGAGGTCAAATACTTTTAGCATCTTTTTTGTGCGCGGGTGAAGCGGAAGAATGATGGGCTGGTCAATTCCACCTAATCCATCAATGATCTGTTTTAAGTTACTTTTAATATCAACATTCCCACTTCTGTGAGTGGTAACCAAACAATATGATTTCGGTTGAAGGTCAAGGCTTACCAAGATATTGGATTGCTTAGATGCAATTTTTAAAAAGAAATACAACGCATCAGCCATTACATCCCCAACCAAATAGACATTTTCCTTTATTCCTTCAGCCACAAGATTCCTTTTAGACTCCTCCGTTGGACAAAAAAGAAAGTTGGATAAATGGTCACCAACAACCCGGTTGATCTCTTCCGGCATACTTCTATTAAAGGAACGTAAACCAGCTTCTACGTGAGAAAGGGGGATTCCTCTTTTACTGGCTGCCAAAGCGCCTGCGAGAGTAGAATTTGTATCTCCGTAAATCACAATATGGTCAGGGTGTATTTCCTCTATATATCGATCGATACCTAACAACATACCACTCGTTTGTTCAGCGTGATTTCCGCCGCCAAGATTAAGATTTCTATCTGGCTTTTGCAGGTTCAATTCATCAAAAAACAATTTTGACATCTCTGGGCTGTAATGCTGTCCAGTATGGAATATATACTCTTCATCAGACGAATTCCACGCACGGGAAACCATTGCTGCTTTTACAAATTGAGGTCTTGCACCAACAATATGAATAATTTTCATAAATCGCCAAAATTCTATCACAAATACCCCTCTTACTATTCTATACTATTAATAACACCCTCTTCTTCAAGCAGAGGTTCGAAAACCAATGCAAACTGATAGAATAAAAAGATAGATGACTGAAAAATTGATTATCACTCAAACCAAAATAATTACCCCCCAAAGGCGGAAAGATTACTTTACCAGACCGCGATTATTAGAGCTTTTAAGTGATCTATTAGACTTCA
>JAUSPC010000132.1 GCA_030655835.1 Pelolinea sp. | reverse complement strand
ATAATATCAATCTTGACCTGATCTTTGGCATCCCAACCCAAACTTTAGAATCCTTTAAAATATCTATCCAAGAAGCGATTTCACTAGAACCTCAACATCTTTCAATCTATGGTCTTGCCCTGGAAGAATCTACACAACTTGCGAAAAATATTCAAATGGGGTTGGTACCTGAAATAGATGATGACCTCGCCGCAGAAATGTATGAGTGGGTGATGAAGGCTTTACCCGCTGCCGGATTCGAACAATATGAAATTTCTAATTGGGCTATTGTGGATAACAGTGTTGATTATCGATGCGTTCTCAACATTCAATATTGGAGGAATGAAGATTATTTAGGAATAGGAGCGGGTGCGCATAGTTATGTTGGCAATCGCAGGTGGAGAAACGTTAATTTAATTCCAAATTACCTCTCTGGGATGAATAACCATAATAAATCAATTGAATTTGGGCATAATGCGATCTTAGAATGTAATCAATTAGAAAAAATTGACATAATTAAAGAGACAATGATGATGGGGTTGCGATTAACGGATGAGGGGGTAAATTTAAAACAATTTAGAGATAGATTTTCTGTGGAAATAGAAGCATTATATACAGCACAAATTAATAAATTATGCTCTTTTAGATTATTGGAATATGCGGTTTACCAGGGATCCAAAGTTCTTCGTTTAACTAAAAAAGGCAGGGCATTAGGGAATCAGGTATTTTTGGAATTTGTATGAATCAGTAAACTACGACATTTGTGTGTGAATCTTGATCGTTGCTGTCCGGTGATGGTGTTGTCCATCGGTAGATCCACTTCGCGTCTTCTGGTTTCATGTTGACGCACCCATGACTCATTGTGACCCCAAAATTATTATGCCAATAAGCCCCATGGATCGCAACACCAGTAGTCGGTTCAAAATATGACACCCATGGAACCCCGGGAAGCTCATATGCTTCTTCGTCAGAATGTAATGTTCCATCTCCCATATGAACAGAAGGTCTTTTATTTTGGATTATATGATTTCCTTTTGGTGTGTCTGTGGGAATTACATTTGGGTCGATACTTGTGTTAGGTAACCCTGTTGAAACCTTGAAATCTTTGATTAAATTGTTTCCTTCATAAGCGTAAAGCGTTTGGAAATCAATTGAGATTCTAATTTGCTTTTCATGGGGGGAAATTTCCGGGTGGATGGGTGTCAGTTCGGAGGGATCTACCAATCTCAAATGCTCCGCTGGAACATAATATGAAACAGTCAAAAGAGCGTCGTGGATCTCGTAATAGAATAACCCATCAGGTCCTTGAATAACATCGAAAACCCAATGGGTTGAGCCGTAATATAAAATATAGGAAGCTTCCCAACTATTCCCATTTTTGATCAAAAATGACTGAGACAATGGGACTGTCAGTTCCATTAATGATCCCTTGCTAGGAAATTCCTTAACTATAGGGTTTAACTGGTTGCGCACAGATTGAACGAATGCACTATGAACATATCCTCCCCAAACCCGATACCATATAGGGTTATAACCCGGACCATCTTCTGAGACAACCTGGTCATATATGTTCAAAAGATGGTTGAAATACCGTTGAAAAAGGATCTGGCTGTATTCAGATGGCTCTTTGTAAACACTTAAACTTTCAGATGCCACCCTGCCCAGCTTGATCAAGTTTAATTTTCTAGAGACAAAAATTCTTGGATCTGTAAATGAAAATGCGGTCAACCCAAGGCATAAGTTTTTTAAAAAATTACGTCGATCCATTGATTTTTTCATTCGCAGCGATTATACATGAATTAAATTCCCAAATCCCATATTTTTCTGAGTAATAGATTTGGGTTTACCCTTTTATAATACTTTCGAAATGCAGAAGTTTCTTTTAGAGATTTATTAAGATTAGCTTCAATTTTGGGATCAAGAACTAATTTTTGACCATTATTTTTATGAAAGATGAGCTTCCCGTCCGGATCACATACATAATTGATATGACCCCGTTCTTTAAACCATATTAATCCATTTAGAATTGTTTCTTCCGTATGTCCCAGGTGTATGGATAATGCATTTAAGGATATGTCTGCGTTTAGGTTTTTAAGATAATATTTGATCGCACCTCCTAGTCCTGACAAAAACTCTTTGATATCATCGCGTTCATTTGGTATATTGAAAAAAAATACCAATTCCGGTTGTGAGATGTTAATTATTTCATTCAAAATTGTGAAGCTTTGCGGTGCAGAAAGAATGAGCAGGTTTTTATTCTTCATGAGTCCTTTCCGACCAAGTACTTTGAGGCCATCAGGCTTAGCCAACCCTTCATACCAAATTTGAATATTATCTTTTTTAGATATGATTTCCTTTACACTTAGTAATTGATCCATATCTTGTCTATGATCTTCGTACTCAATATGAAAAGGTAGTGCATCCAGGTTGATCGAATCCGGAACATGTTCCCTGTGGTCGACATATTCCAAGTAATACGTGTTTTTTCCTCGATATTCATCTGGCCGAATGTAATAAGCAATGTCAATTCGGTCAAATGGGATCGGGCGCATTTCTGAATTCCAATTAATTAAAGATGTCGTATTTCCTTCAACGTCTTGAACTGTTATCTGGGTATGCTTTTCTGCCATGCCTAAGGGGCTGGTTGAATTGATCTCAAGATTCAGGCTCGCAAATATAGGTGCTGAGTTTTCTTGCCCAAATGGAGAAAGTTGTTTAAGCTCTTTTAATAATTGGTCGCTAATGCTATTGATGCCAATTGTGTGATCAATAATAAGCTCTTTTTTGAATTGGAGCATGTTCAATTGCTTTTTTACGCTCTTCATGAGCCCACGAGAAAATTCACCTATTTTTTCTATTGGAATTGATAATCCGGCTGCCATCGGATGTCCACCGTATCGGATAAGGTGTTCATCGTTTTCTCTTATGGCTGCCGTGATGTCTATCCCCATGGTCGATCGAACTGAACCCGCTGCAATCCCATTTTCAATATTTAGCAAAATCACCGGTTTTGCATATAACTCCGACAGTCGGCCTGCTGCAATACCCAGAACGCCGCGTTCCCATCCTTGATTGGACAAAATAAGAACGGGTTCATTTACGATGGATAGGTTTTCTTCTATTGCACTTTTTGCCATGTGAAAAATAGTTTCTACAACTGCTTTTCGGCTAATATTTAACTGCTCAAGTCCCACGGCAAATTCTTTGCAGAATAATTGATCATTTGAAAGCAAGAATTTGATATTTTCATTGGCATCACTCAGCCTACCCGATGCATTTAACCGAGGCGCAATATTAAATCCAAGCGTGTTTTCATCGATCATAGAAATGCGCGCTTGAGATGTTTTAAACATAGCAGAAAAAGCTGTCCTTAAATTCAGGTTCAACTGCGCAAGTCCCATCTGCGCGTAAAATCTATTTTCAGATTTAATTGGAGCGAGATCTGCGATGGTTCCCAGAGCAACCAGATCATAATAACTCGCAATATCCACACCAAACGCGCCTGTATGCTCAAGCGCTCGAATTAATTGAAAAGCCGTTCCAACACCAGCCAGATATGAAAGAGGATGTCCGTCAGGGAGTTGATGCGGATTAATGATGGATTGGGCGTTTGGCAAGGTATTTGGTAAAGTGTGATGATCTGTAATGATGACATCCACCCCGATCGAACGAGCGAATTCGATGGTTTCAAATTCGGAGATTCCCGTATCACATGTGATAACAAGTGAAGGACGATGCTTAATAAAAGTTTTGAACGCTTTTAACTGCATTCCATGTGATTCCAACGCTCGAACGGGAATATGGTAGACCACATTTGCTCCCATCCGCGTTAATCCATCGAATAATATCGCTGTGGAAGTCTGCCCATCCACATCGAAATCGCCCCAAACACCGATTATTTCTCCATCACGTATTGCTTTGATTATTCTATCGACTGCCTTATCCATTTCAGGAAAAGAAAATGGGGAAGCTTGTGGGTAGGATGCAGGATCAAGGTATGCATTTACTTCCTCAATTGTCTGCACATTTCTTTTTGCCAATTCGTAGTTAAGAATTAAGCTATTGTTAAATAATGAGGCGATCTCAGCGCTGAGGGAAGGTGGGTTTGATTCGATCCAAATCATAATTTATTCATCAAAAGGAAGTTCGGGCAGTAGGTCAAAATCGATTAAAAAGTCGTTTTCCTCTGACACTTCATCTATCAGTTCTAACATATTAGAAGCGCTTATACCACGATTGCATAATGACCGATAAGGGCAAAAACCACATTTTCTTTCATTATTTGTTAATGCGAACTCTCCAACCTTTTTACCTAAAATCTCGTTAATTATATTTTCTAAAAATACACGGTGATTTTCATGCGTTGATCGTCCGTATTTGAAAATGAATACTTCATTGGGGGCAGAAGGGTACCAATACTGCATCGAAATATTTTCGGGTGAAAGACTGATTTCTGGAAGAAATTCGTGGGACGTTTCTTTCAGTAGATACGGGTACAAAATAGTTTGCACTTTTACTGCAAGCGCGGTCTTCTTAGGAATATAATGAGATGTTTTCCAGTCCATTATTCTTATTTCATTATTTTGAGTTAAATAGATCAGGTCATAAACTGCCGATAAACGAGCTTCTCCAATTTGGCCGGTGAGACGAAATTCTGGAAACGCCATTTTCAGCTGTATTGTTTTATGGAATAAGAGAAAAGAATTAAACCATTCCTCAATTTCCTTTTCTTCGATTGAGGGAATTAGTGCGTTTTCCGGAACATCTGAAAAAAACTGGTAAATGAGATAGTGAAATTTATTTCCCTTCCGAATATTATCCTCGATCTCAATGACCGGTTCGCTAGAAATGGCAGGCCACGATTGCTCTAGAATATATTTAAGTTCATACCGCCTTTCGCAATCCAGATAATCCTGGATATTAGCGGCGCTGAATGAACACCTATTATTTTCAGCCATATTTTTCTTCCCAATATTCTCTCATCTTTTGTAACGGTAAAGCCTCTATACAATTATTATTTCTGCCAGTATTCCAGGTAAATATCAACTCCTCGCGTGCACGGGTGATGCCTACAAAAAGAAGGCGTAATCTTTCAGCGCAATAATCAAGGCGGGCTTTCTGGGTTGCGTCCTCGAGCAGATTCTGATTATTTGAAACAATATCTCTTGCCAATAAGGATAATCCACCCAATGTTTCTGCTTCGAGATTTCTCTGATCCTTTACAAACCATTTTTCAGAATAGTAAGAATCGCCTTCTGCGGCTGACGGGAAATTGTAATTATTAACTGACATTAGATACACTCGATCCCATTCTAATCCCTTGGCTTTATGCATGGTTGAAACTAGTACTTTCCCCTTATGCGCTTCAGGATTAAACCCCATATCTTCGTCTGAAAAACCAAACAACCGATAACGATTTTTAGCGATCGCGTCCAGTTCATTACAAAATTCCGGCAACTGCCAATCCGGGTAGAAATCCAATGTTTTATTAAGGATGATGGCGATCTTGTGGGCTAGAGCGAGATCGGATGGTTCTGTAAATAGATCCGCGCTGATCGTAATGATCATTTCATCTATCGGGAGTAGTATTGTCCGCTGCCAGCTGATCAGTTTTGGAAAAATTGCATCAATGAGCATTGCCTCATTTTTGTTTAATTCCAATATATTAGATAGGATTTTCAATCCATCAGGATCAGAAA
>JAUSPC010000129.1 GCA_030655835.1 Pelolinea sp. | reverse complement strand
GGATAGGCACCCTTCCATCCCTGTATCTTTCTCTTCGGATAGTTGGGTAATCTCTGGATTCACAAAAACAAAAACCCTTGGTAATGCATCTGGAATAGAATCATCTTCAGGATATTCCATGACGATCACCCGCTGAGAAATATTAACCTGCGGTGCTGCCAAACCAACCCCAGGTTCATCCCGCATCGTATCAATCAAATCCTCAATTAGTTTTTGTAGTTCTGAATTAAAAACCATGACCTTATGTGCCTTACGGCGTAATGTTGGATGGGGTAATTTTATTATTTCTCTTAATGTCATGCTTAATTTTTTCCTAACCAAAATTTTTCATTATTTTACTTTATATACTATCTATCACCATTCTTGCTATCCAACTGATCATCTTCTCGAAGGTCTTTGACAACCTGATGGTAAGAATCGATCCAATCGACCGCTTTCTTCCGTTGAGTTTGTTTTTCCGCTTCTTGTTCCATCCTGTGATAGCGGTCCTTCGCAGTAAATAACGCTTCCTGGACATCTGCTGGTCTACGCACATTATTAAACGTGAATTCTTCATCTCCAACACGCGTGAATACCGTCCCGTAGTTAAATAAAAGACCAAAAATTCCGTTACGTTTATATCTGATCAATTGAATGTTCTTTATTGGAGCTGCTCGCTTTTCTTCCATACCGAATGGACGCCGGTCAATATCAATCAGTTGATCTTTCGAGATGATATACACATCATTTTTCCAATCTATATAGCGATAAACACTCCAACAGATCAAGAAAATACCGTTTATTGCCATGATCGTATTGAAAATATTGGCATTAATGATGGCAAATTGATTGAATAATAGAAAAATATAAAGGAAAACGTGAGCCAAAAAAAGCGTTAACGGAATAAATACTTTGGAAAAAAGGATCGTCCAATGCGTATGGTAAACAATATCAGGATAAATACCAAGCTCATCTATTTCATCCTGATTATCATTAGATTCCAATGATCGGTTTACAGTGCGGTCTGGATCATCGGAAAATTCAATTTGTTCACCCGAAGTTCTCATCGTAATGCGTTCTCTAATATCTTTTTCAAACTCCTGCTTTTCTTCCTCTCCTACCAAATTTCTTGATCGAGCCATAAGATGAGAAATGATCTGTTCAACATAAATTATCTCAGGCACAAATGGTAAACGCATTGCGCCCGTGAAAGTCCTGATCTCAAGATCACCAAAGTCGAACGCTCGTGAAAAAAAACTTTTCCGAGCTTGTAAAGATTCAATAGCTATTAATGGGGTTTCCTGCTTGGTTTCGAACGAGAGCAAAGCCTGCTGCTGGTTTATGATTCTTTTGTCCGTGAAGAGAAAAAGATCATTAGACCATTCAAGAAACTGCCACCCCATCCATAAAACACTTAATCCTGCGAGGATGCTCCCTCCCCACAAGAGCCCCCGATTGGCAAGCAATCCATTATTGAACATGACGATCAATAGTATTCCTATCCCAAATGCAGTAATTAATGTCAGGATTGATTTTAAAATTATGATACTTTTATGTGGTTGTCCGATGTAAAAAATTGTCTCTTCGGCGGTCCTTGGAAGAGTTTTGCGAATAAGTTGCTTATAAGAAGAAACCAAGATCGCTAGGTTTTTATTAAAAACAACATCTTCCTCTCTTATCTGGTTTATCATTTCAGGATCGATTTTTATCAAGATAACATCAGTGATTGATCGGGCGCTCGTTTGTCGTTTTTGGACATTTATTAAAGCATCCTCTCCAAACGCAAATTGTCCTCCGATAACATTTATTTGATCTAAAGAATGATTTTTCTCTTTTAAGATCTCGACCTGTCCTTTGAAAATTATATAGAAATATGCTGATGGAGTTCCTTCTATATACACCATTTTTCCAACAGGAAAATATACGACTTCAGAATTTATTAAAATAAGATCAAAATGGTCGTTTTCTAAGGCGATAAAAGGGAATACATTTCGAATGATCCTGGCTAACTCATCCCGACTGATATTCATAGAATAAGTATAACTTATAGACATTATTATGAATTATTTTATTAAAGGGCTATTCTGGTAAAATTTGAACGCATTCTGAATTAGGAGTTTTTGCTTGAAAGTAAATAAATTTAACCTTTTTCGCTGGATAGCGATTTTTTTGCTTGTTGCCGCACTGGTTCTGCTTGTTATTCAAATGATCAGATTCAGCCGTCTCCGCGCAGGATTTGCACCCGGCACACGGATCGCCGGAATCGCTGTTGGAGGACTCGACCCTCAACAAGCTGCCAAGAGACTTACTCAAGCATATAACGCGCCTATAGAATTGGTATACAAAGACCAGCTCATGCAGGCACGACCATCCCAGCTGGGATTCGAATTGGATATTGCCAGCATGGTCGCAGCTGCCGATCAACAACGGGTTACTCTCCCATTTTGGGCTTCGTTCTGGGATTATTTATGGAACCGCCGTTTTGATGCCAGCGATACTCCATTGGAAGCTACCATTAACGAGAACCGCATCCGAAGTTATTTAATAGATGAGATCGCCTCTCGATATGATCAAAACCCCGATTCCTCCATACCTATACCCGGCACCACCAGCTTCCGAGCAGGAAACCCGGGTTTGGTATTAGATATAGAGAGGTCTTTACCATTAGTCGAACAAGGTTTACGCTCCCCTTTAGAGCGGTCAGTTCCTTTAGTCATCAGTGAAGTATCACCACCCCGCCCTTCATTAGAAAATTTGGAAATGCTCCTTAAACAGATCATCGATCGTTCGAACTTTGATGGCTTAACCGAAATCTTCATCATGGACCTGGAAAAACGTGAGGACCTTAATTTCGCCTATGAACTAGGAGTAAATTTTGACCCTGGCATCGCTTTCACGGCAGCAAGTACTGTAAAAATTCCGATCATGGTTTCTGTATTTCGTAGATTGGGAGAACCAACTCCTCAGGCTGCGGCTGATATGATGAAGCAAATGGTTGAAAAATCTGAAAACCCGCCTGCCGATGAACTAATGCAAACATATTTAGATCCCACCCTCGGACCTACTTGGTTTGTAACACCAGATATGCAGGATATCGGTTTGCAGAACACTTTTCTTGCCGGACATTTCTATGATGGTGCTCCTTTACTGCAAAGATATTCCTCACCAGCAAATCAACGCTTTGATTACACAACAGATCCGGATGTTTACAATCAAACCACCACTGCTGATCTGGGGATGCTTTTGGATGATATTTATCAATGTGCCCAAACCGGAGGAGGAACATTTGCCGCTGTTTTTGAAGACGATATCTCCCAATCCGAATGCCAATTGATGCTTACTTATCTCACCCAGAACAAGACAGGTCAATTATTGCAAGCTGGACTACCAGATGGAACCAATTTCGCCCATAAACATGGGTGGACAGCTGAAGGTGGCATTACTCATACCTACCTCGATGGGGGAATCGTATTCTCGCAGAAT
>JAUSPC010000127.1 GCA_030655835.1 Pelolinea sp. | reverse complement strand
CATCGGTACAGTAGGGAAAGAAGCCGCATAACCATCTTCAAATATCAATGCTTTCTCTGCAAATGCATCGAGATTCGGAGTGATCATGTCATCATTGCCGTAGCAGGGCAAATGGTCACGTCTGAAAGTATCGGAAATAATTACTATGATGTTCATCAGATCTCCTTTATCAGATGAAAATATTGATAGTACACCCTTCTAATGCATTTTCGTTGCTTGCGCCAGATAATACGCGTCATCTTCAGTAATGGAAATATCGAAAAATCCGGCATTTCCTAACATCGTAAACATTTCACCTTTTTCAGGGATAAGATGATCCGAGAAGTCAGGCATCTTGCGGTGGATATTATTGATGAATTCCCTACTCGCGCTATGACAGATATAAACTACCCCATCATTAGTTAACACTTCAAAGATATTCTCCAGCGCCAAAGGTTTATCGTGAAAATGGGGAAACGCGGAATAGCATACCACCGTGTCAAATTTATGATCAGCAAACCTCACGGTCTCTATATCAACGCACACATGATCAACCCCATCGCACCCGTTCTTTTTCTGCGCGATTTCCAGCATCTTGAAAGCAAAATCTACACACAAAACCCGCCCACCGCCATTTAACTTCGATTTGATATAAGGGATGAAAACCCCCGTCCCCGTTCCGACGTCCAACACCCTGGCATCTGGCTGGATAGACAAACGCTCCGCCAACGCCCGCAGTTCATCCGCGTCATTATTGCGCACAGTCTCATCCCAATGTGCTGCTTCCTGATTAAAGAACTGTCTGCTGACCTGTTTATCCATTATGTACCTGAGGAAATATTATACAGTTAAACCAGAACAGGGCGGACTTTTTGTCCGCCCTGTTCTTTTCAGATCACCGTTACTTAGTACACAGAGATATTCGGGTCTCCGCCCGCGCCAACATCATTTCCAAAGAAAGTGGTGTTGATCGGTGTTGGCCAATAGCTGGCATTAACATGGTCAATTTCAACACCATTGTTCCAGTTATTCTGGAAGGCGCTGTTTTTCAATGTGACCACACCAGCATCAACAATAAATAAGCCACTTCCAGCGCCGCTAAAGAAGAAGAGCAATCCGTACAGGAATTAAGGGATTACGCGACTCGACTGGGTAAGGAGCGATCTATAAAAGAGATGCGAGAACTGGATGAATATTTTTACAATCTGCATGCGTCCAGTTCTCAATCTAAGAACGCGATCTATGATTCCTATGGACAAACCAGAGGGCAAAAGAACTTTCGAAAATGATTGGCAAAGTCTGGTATATGAAGCCCGCCTCACGGCCACGGGATCTTAACCGCGCTCGCGTACCCTAACTTATTCGCCACTCGCACCGTCCCAAAAGACGCCCCGCTGCACTGCTTTGTGTCCGTCATCTTGAACGACGACCCCGTCGAGCTGTACGCTACTTCCAGCAGGTACCCACCCGACGTGCAAATGATCGCCTCAATCAGGTACTCTAATTCGGGCGCGGAGGGCGCTGCTGCCCATGAGATCGTCACCTTATCCCCGCTGCGGCTCGCGCTCACCCCCGCCGCCGAGGGCACGCTGCTGTTCACCGGAACGATCACCTGTGCCAGCCGAACCATGTTCTTATCGCCCTGCAATTCGAAGGTTGTGCTGTGAACCCAGCAGCTCCATTTCGCTTCCTCCATCCGCACGAGGTACCACATCCCATCCCCCGTGATGCGCTTCCCCTCGATCAGCGCGGTCATATCTTTTCGAAACAATAACCCGGTTGAACGGTACGCTTCCCCCGGACCCCAGCGGCAGAATGCGTTCATCAGTGCCAATGCCATCGGCGATTCCAGTGTGGGAGTTTCCGTCGGTGTTGACGTTGCTTCCGGCGTGGGAGTAGAAGTCGGTGTCGGTGTCAATGTTGCCGTAGGGGTTGGTGTGTTGGTAGGTATCGGTGTCGCTGTTTCTGTGGGTGTGGCTGTCCACATCGTTGCAGTCATCGTGGCGATCTCCGCTTCTGTGGGGGCGCAATTGGTGAGGATCAGGGCAGTGAGTATCAGCGGCAGGACCAGTTGTTTCTTCATAATACCTCCAGTTTTACCTGGTTTACTTATATTCAATATAGCATATTTAGGATGATTTAAAATTTTATTATTGATGAAAAACACAATCTACGATTCCTGTTCATAAACCATAGGGTAGAAGTACTTTCGAGAATGAACATTTTGATTGAATTCTAAAACGTCTTGAATTTAATACAAATTCTTTTCGGTTTGCTTATTCTTGGTTAGAATTGCAGGAAAATATCAGCAATTGAAATTTATGCGGCATACGTTATAATCATCTGCGAAAAACAACATGTGTTAGAGGAGCATACCATCAAGATCTATATCTCCGGTATTAGCGGATTTCTGAGCATTAACCTTGTACGCTTTTTGCGCGCAAATGGATACAACGATATTTCCGGTATCGACCTGGTCGATTTCACCTACCCGGAACGAGATCAGATTACCTTCCTGCAGGGAGACATTCGCGACCAGCATGCGGTCCGTGAAAGTATGGCCGGCGCGAACATTGTTATCCATACAGCGGCTGCCCTCCCCCTCTACACCCCTGAAGATATCTATACTACTGATGTGATCGGTACGAGGAATCTCCTCGAGCAGGCAAAAGAATACGGCGTCAAACGCTTCATCCATATATCATCCACAGCTGTGTACGGTGTTCCGGATCACCACCCTCTTTACGAAACCGATCCCGTGGATGGCGTCGGTCCTTATGGGGAAGCCAAGGTAGAAGCGGAATCTGTATGTGAAGAATTCCGTACGGATGGAATGTGTGTACCCATTATTCGGCCAAAATCATTCGTGGGACCCGAGCGGCTGGGTGTGTTTGCCATTTTTTATGAATGGGTGAGCGAGGGCAGGGGGTTTCCGATGATCGGGTCCGGAACCAATCGCTATCAACTCCTTGACGTAGAGGACCTGTGCCGCGCGATCCTCGCCTGTATCACTTTGCCAAAAGCAGAGGTGAATACCGCTTTTAATATCGGCGCTGAGGAATACACCACTATGCGGCAGGATTACCAGGCCGTCCTCGATGAGGCTGGTTTTGGTAAGCATATTGTTCCTTTCCCGGCAGGTCCGGTCATCCTCGCGCTGAAGATCCTTGAAGCGTTGAAACTTTCGCCGCTCTATCCATGGATCTATGAGACCGCTTCTAAAGACTCTTTTGTTTCTATTGATAAAGCGCAAAAGGTGCTCGGTTTTGATCCAAAGTATTCAAACCAGGAAGCCATGATCCGAAATTATCGCTGGTACTTGGCAAAAAAAGATTCCTTTACCGATGGAGAAGGCATCAGCCACCGCCTGCCCTGGAAACAGAAGGCGCTTAAATATCTCAAAGTGTTTTTTTAACCCTGATACCAATCGCAGACTAGATTATCTATCGCTTCTTCCAGAATTGTGAATGGAAACAACAACAGCACTTATTTTTCTGTTACACAGACGCCTTACCAAACTCTCACAATTGCACGAACAAATGTAAGTATTAATTTATTATCCATTGAAAAATAGA
>JAUSPC010000107.1 GCA_030655835.1 Pelolinea sp. | reverse complement strand
ATTTTGTCATTTGTTTTTCAACAATCTCCTTTAGACACTTGCCAGATGGTGAGTTTTTGTATAAACTTAATTCTGGACTATTTTTATTCAAATTATCCAATGAGAATGAGGGATCATGCAAATCACACGTCAAGCTGACTATGCACTAAGAGCGGTGGTTTACCTTGCGCACTTAGAGGAAAACGAGAAGGCGGCAACCGGTATTATTGCTAAGGCGCAAAATGTTCCCCCCTCATTCCTGGCAAAAATTATTTCGCAGTTATCTATCGCGGGGTTGATCCACACATCACGCGGCGCACGAGGTGGCGTTTCCCTGGCCAGGTCCGCAGATGAGATCTCAGTACTTGATGTGATCGAAGCCATTGATGGACCTGTTTTCTTAAATGAATGTACTGAAAACTCTAACACCTGCCCGTTCCTCGCATCGTGTCCGCTGAAGGAGCTTTGGTGTGAAGCTCGAACTGCACTTGTGGACAAACTTTCCAGTGCCAAATTTTCCCTTTATAACATAACCCCGGGATAGAGATTCAATAACAGAACTTCCTCAAGGGATTAATGCGATAAAAGGAATATGGAACTAAATTCATCCGTATCTAATATTTGGTATTTATCTTTAACTGTTTCCCATAATTGAGCTTCTTCCAGCCGATTGACATCGTTTTCCGATAATAAAACATAGGAAAATTCATGATCAATCAAATTGGATCCCAATTTTGTTTCATCATATCCGAGATAAACATTGTTCCGGTTTATTCGCGCATCAAAAAAGAAATTATACATTCCGACAATATCATTTGGATCCCTACTGAGCATATCCTGGCTATCTTTTATATCAGCAGATACAAATATCTTATCACTCTCAAGTATCTTCAATTGGTCTTTAAAGGCATTAAATGGATAAAACACAACTTCATATCGTTCTTTGATCTTTGGGTACACAACAAAGTATTTATAGTTATTTAGCAGGGGCGAAAATAAAAGTGAGCCGACGCAGAATATATGCACAATTGTCCATTTCCAACCTGATCTTTTTTCCCAAATCAATATCGCCAGAAGGAGGGACATAAGAATTGGATAATAGACAGCATCTATCATTCGCGCATAATCGAAGGTGTATTTTATTGCTGTATTCAGCCAATACGAACGCATCCATAGCATTAGTGCTATTGAGAAGAGAATGGAAATAAAAAACCAAACCCACTCTCTTTTCTTGCGAGGAAATTCAAATCTGATCACTTGCGGTGCAAGAATCGCGACCACAGGCAGCGCCGGGAAAAAGAAACGCTCGATAAAACCCCATGGCACTTTCAACATATTCCAGCTTATAAACACCGCTAATACCAGCGGATAGACCCAAACAATACGAATGTCTTTATTAATGATCTTTTGAAGTTGAATCCCCCCCAGAAGGTAGAGAATGAATGGGAGCATGAGGTCATCGAGAAAATATACTTTATACCAGTTTGCCGGTCCAAAGAAAAAACCAGGGTCGAAATTGTAATTCGAAAATATGGAACCAAATGTTGATGGCGAAATCGCAAAGAACGGTTTACCCAGGAAGATGCTATCAAGGACGATAAATATCCCGATTCCTGTGACTATCCCATATAGAAACGGACGGAAAAAAACAAACAGATTTTTTAGGCTGAAATTTTCTTTGAACCTTTCTTCTATCAACCCGATCAATAGAATATTAATAAAGATGGTTGTCTCTTTCGTTTTCAGATTCAGAAAAGCCAATATACCCAATATAAACAGTGCGTGTCTTATTTTGTTTGGGTTCTTGAGTCCCCATAAATAGACAGTCAGATATATGATGGTCATTGTCATAGCGGTAATATCAACAGCTGGTTCGCCTGAATATTCCCGAATTAAGGGGAAAGCAAAGAAAAACGCGACAGCCATTAGGCCATGTAAAATTGTGCTCTTGGTTGTTAATTTTCTGGCATTAAAATACACAAGTGATGCTGTGAGGGAAATCAGAAAACCCCAGAACACACGCACACCTAATAATGGGGTGGGCAAAATCGAGACAAATAGTTTTTGTAAATAGATATGAAAATACCGATTGCCATAACTTGGTTCCGCGACATTTCTCAAACCTGCGTCAAGATAAAGCATCTCGTCTGAGAAAATTGGTCCTCCTGCCAATAATGCCAACCCGATCCACAACAACAATGAAGTGATTATTAGTGCCCATTTTTCAATTTTTGAAATCCGCATGAAAACCCCTCGCTAGTTTTTCTTATTATACAAACAAGATCGCGTTAAGTCTCTTGTATAATTGCTAAAACAATTCTTTAAAAAACTCATATGCTCATTCACTCAACATCTCAACTTCTAACACTCTCGGGCGGTCCTCAGCGCGGAAGCCAATTAGGGCAATTAGGGATCATCCCCAATGGTGCTGTTCTAATTCAAAATGGGATTTTCATGGATGTTGGAAATTCGATTGACCTACTAAAAAAATATCCGGAAGAACCACTATTAAACGCAGGAAACAACTTGGTGATGCCTGGATTGGTCGACCCGCATACCCATCTCGTGTGGGCTGGCGATCGAGCTTCAGAATTTGAAATGCGTTTAGAGGGGAAAAGTTATTTAGATATAATGACTTCGGGGGGAGGGATTCAATCCACAGTAAATGCTTCCCGTTCCGCTGACGTAAATTCCTTACTAAAGCAGGCTGAAAAGCGCGCGGAAAATATGTTCTTCTATGGAACAACAACAGCAGAAGCGAAAAGCGGATATGGATTAGAAATCACAACTGAAATAAAACAGATGGAAGTGGCATTAACCTTGAACGAAAAAGGACCATTAGAAATTTATCCAACCTTTCTAGGGGCGCATGCTATTCCAAAAGAATACGAAAACAAACCTGACGAGTATGTGATTATGGTTTGCGAAAAAATGCTTCCTGATATTAAAGATTGGTGGATGAAAGTATCTACAAACCAGTCGCTTCCTTTTGTCGATGTTTTTTGCGAAAAAGGTGCGTTTGATCTTTCGCAAGCCCGCCTCATTTTAGAGACCGCAAAAGGATTAGGATTTCCACTAAAGGTTCATGCGGATGAATTTGTAAATATGGGAGGCGCAGCATTGGCAGCTCAGTTGGGAGCAATCTCAGCGGATCATCTGGTTAAGTCTTCAAATGCAGATATCAAAGCATTGGCAAAAAGCAAAACCACTGCTGTATCGCTGCCCTGCACACCCTTTGGATTGGGTGAAAATGAGTATTCCCCAGCTAAAGAAATGATCGCCGCTGGCTGTCTTTTCGCGCTTGCATCAGACCTCAACCCCGGAACTGCCTGGTGTGGAAATATGCAATTCACCATGGCGTTAGCATGCCGATTCATGGGATTGACACCCGCCCAAGCAATTGCTGCATCGACGATCAATGCCTCAGCTGCTATAGGGCAACAAGATAAAATTGGGTCGATCGAAATTGGGAAGCAGGCTGATGCGATCATCTTGTCTGTATCAGATTATAGACAGCTTTCTTATCGGTTTGGAACAAATCTTGTTGATACGATCATTAAAAAAGGAAAGGTTTATAAAACGGACCAATTATGTTGACTTTAGAAGACGCCCGCGGCTGGTATCCAGAATATGATGCAGTGCATGGGTTTGAACATATTGAGAGAGTATATCGGATCTGTGAAAGGATCGGACCGTTAGAAAACGCGAATATGGAGATCCTCCTTACAGCTGCACTTCTGCATGATGCCAGCGGAAGCCATCCAGAAAAAGGTAACCGAAAGGATCATCATCTCCAATCCGCTGAATTTTCCGCCGAGATCCTTCGCGAAGAAAACTGGCCGAATAGTAAAATTGTTGCCGTACAGCACTGTATCCGCACGCATCGATTTCGAAAAGATGAATCCCCACAAACAATTGAGGCACAAGTTCTCTTTGATGCTGATAAACTTGATGTGATTGGCGCAATTGGTGTCGTTAGAACATTAGCGTATGCTTTCCAAGTAAAACAGCCAGCGTATGCATCTCCTTCAAAGGCATTCTTAGAATCGGGGGAAATACTTCCCGGCGAACCTCACAGCGCATTCCACGAGTATTTATTTAAGCTTAAAAACATTAGTAAAGTTCTAAACACGAAAACTGCCAAGCAGATCGCTAAGAACCGCCAGAAATTCTTAAATGGATTTTTTGAAGAGCTCGCGGATGAAATGAAAAATATTAAATAGCAAGGAAATGGGAAATACTTCATGACACCAACTAAAGACTTCATTGTTGCCCTTTCAAAAGGGGCGGGAGACATTTTGCGAGAAGGGTATGGGAAAAAGCATCAGATCGATCACAAAGGGCCAATTGATCTGGTAACGGAGATCGACCGCCGGGCAGAAGACTACATCGTAAAAATAATTAGAGAAAGTTTTCCTACCCATTCGATCATTGCTGAGGAAAGCGGAGTCCTCGATGGCGAAAAAGAAAAGCGATGGTACATCGATCCTGTGGATGGTACGTCAAATTATGCCAGCGGTCTGCCGATGTTTGCGGTGTCAATCGCTTTCGCCGAAAATGATTTAATGCGATTGGCCTGTGTCTATGAACCCCTTCGAGATGAATGTTTTTTTGCTGAAAAGGGTGCGGGCGCATGGCTCAACGATAAACCCATCCATGTCAGTACGACAAATTCATTGATCAATGCGATGTTGGTCACTGGATTTCCTTATGATGTCCTTAAGAAAAATAACAATATCGATCATTTTTCAAATATCATCCGCGAGGTTCATACTGTTCGTAGGCTGGGATCTGCTGCTCTTGACCTGGTATATGTAGCCGCGGGGAGGCTTGACGCTTATTGGGAAATTGATATCAGCCCATGGGATATTGCTGCCGGTACTTTGATCGTTGAAGAAGCCGGAGGGATAGTAACCACTATTCATAATGATCCCATTTACATGCGCCCACCATATGATGTGATTGCATCAAACGGGGAACTTCACAATAAGCTTTTAGCTTTTTTCAAAGATGCCCCATAAATGAATACTTTAGAAAATAAGAAAGGAAAATAATGACAAAATCTAGTACATCTTATGGGATTTCTCGGTGGAGTCTTAACGACTTATTCGCCTCCAACGACTCGAAAGAACTTAAGCAAGCATTTGATGATCTTGAAAAATTAGTCGAAATATTCGAACTTCACAGGGACAAACTTACTGACAATATTGACGCACATCTATTTCTGGGAATGATTAAAGAGCTGGAAGTAATTACTAAATTAATGCAGCGAATTGGGGGGTACGCG
Source organism: Pelolinea sp. (assembly GCA_030655835.1). Taxonomy (GTDB): domain Bacteria; phylum Chloroflexota; class Anaerolineae; order Anaerolineales; family Anaerolineaceae; genus Pelolinea. Next base: position 3,908 of record JAUSPC010000107.1, on the reverse strand, counting down.
GAATTATGGTTCACAGAAGATACTCAAAACCAATCTGCACAATCAATGGTCGCAAAAATTGAGCAGTTATCGGCGGAAGTATCCAATCGAACGCTTTTTTTCAGTATCTGGTGGAAATCTGTTAACAAGGAAACGGCTGAAAGATTGATGAAAGATACAGGCGACTATTTATACTGGTTGGAAGAGATGCGCCATTTTAAACCATACACACTCACAGAACCTGAAGAAAAGATCATAAATATTAAAGATGTAACCGGCAGCAGCGCTTTGATCAATTTATATGACGCGTTTACCAATCGATATACTTTTAATTTAACCATCGATGGTGAGAGCAAAGAACTTACCAGGGGTGAATTAATGTCTTATGTGCGCATGCCTGACGCAGATTTGCGAGCACGCGCTTATCAGGAGTTATACAGAGTATATGGAAATGATGGGCCAATTCTTGGGCAGATGTATCAAACCCAGGTTAGGGATTGGCGGAATGAATCAATCAATTTGCGTGGATATGAAACTCCCATTTCCCCGCGCAATCTTCATAACGATATCCCTGATGCGGTTGTTGAGACACTTCTTGATGTTTGTCAGAAAAATGCTGGGGTTTTCCAGCGTTTCTTTAACCTCAAAGCTCAGCAGCTGGGAATGAAAAAGCTCGGCAGATATGATATCTATGCCCCTATAACCAAATCCAAGAAAGAGTTCTCGTTTGAAAAATCAGTAAAATTAATTTTTGATTCTCTCAACCACTTTGATCCAACCTTTACCCAAATGGCAAAACAAGTTTTAGATGAAAACCACGTGGATAGTCAGGTCCGAAAAGGGAAGCGGTCTGGGGCTTTTTGCGCCACAGTCAATCCAGAATTAGCTCCATGGGTTATGGTAAATTTTCAAGGCCGGTCAGAAGACGTCGCGACTTTGGCGCATGAATTGGGACATGCTATCCACTCATTATTAGCCAGCGATCATAGCATTTTCACTCAACATGCTTGCCTTCCTTTGGCAGAAACCGCTTCAACTTTTGGGGAAATGCTGCTGGTGGAAAGATTGCTCGAAGAAGAAAAAGATACAGAGGTTCGCAGAGACATGCTCTTTAAGCAAGTAGACGATTCTTACGCAACAATCATGCGCCAGGCATTTTTCGCGCTTTATGAAAAGACTGCACACCAGATGATCAACGCAGGAGCGTCGGTGGACGAACTTTCTGAGGCATATTTCGAAAATCTGAAAACCCAGTTTGGGGAAAGTGTTGATATTGGAGAAGAATTCAAATGGGAGTGGGTATCAATTCCACATATTTATCAAGTCCCATTTTATGTTTATGCGTACGCCTTCGGACAGTTGTTGGTGCTTTCCCTATACAAACAATATAAACTAGAAGGAGACTCCTTCAAAACAAGATATATCAACATCTTATCCACGGGTGGATCGAAAGCCCCAATGGATATCCTTTCGGAGTCTGGAATAGATATCAGCAAGGCAGCTTTTTGGCAGGGCGGCTTTGATGTTGTTGATGGACTCGTAAAACAACTCGAAGAATTATCTTAAATATTTAATAAACGGAAACAGCTCGCTTATTAATCGAGCTGTTTTTTGTTTTCCTACTCGCCTGGAGCGGAAATTTCCGATTCATCTTCAATCTGTGGTTGGTAATCAAGCATTTGCATTTGCCGAGCGATCACTTTGGTGAAATATTTAATTTCTCCATCTTTTTCGTAACGGTCTGTATTCAATCGCCCTTCAAGGAAAATTAATCGCCCTTTTGAAAGATACTCCAGGCATATTTCTCCCAAACGCCCCCAAGCTTCTACATTAAACCAATCCGTCTCTTTTTGGGGTTTACCATCACCGTCCTTCCACTGTCGATCCACGGCAACCGAGAAATAAGCATATTTTGTACCTTTCTTGGTCATTTTTTCTTCTGGATCTTTACCTAATCTACCAATTATTTGTAAACGATTTAAGCTTGGCATTATTCCCTTTCTTTTTCAAATTTGTAATTGTGATATATTTTAGTTTAGGTAGATTTTCTGGTTTGTCAAGTCATTTTTTTGTTTAGTTGGAGGGTAAATGTACGTTGCGATAGAAGGGGTTATCGGGGTTGGGAAAACAAGTTTAGCCAGGCTGCTGCAGCACACCTTCAAATCAAATATTCTTCTTGAGATTTTTGAAGAAAATCCATTTTTATCAAAATTCTACGAAGACCGGGTTCGCTATGCTTTTCAAACCCAGATGTTCTTTTTATTAAGCAGATATTATCAACAAAGACGCAGTGCGCCTAAACTATTGGAGGAAAATAATCCTCTCATCAGCGACTATACTTTTAGCAAAGACGCTTTATTTGCTCAGATCACTTTAGATGGAGACGAATTGGAAATGTATGGCCAACTTCACTCGGTTTTAGCCGAAAAGATCCCATCTCCAGACCTGGTCGTTTATTTGCGGGCAACAACAGACGTTCTGATGCAGCGAATTACTCTTCGTGACCGACCATATGAACGTTCAATGGAGCGGGCATATATTGACACAGTCAATAACGCATATGATGCCTTTTTTCTCAAGGAGGAAACCCAAGCAAGCGTTCTCGTTATAGATTCAAATGAGCTTGATTTTGTTCACAGTGAAAATGACCTACAATGGATCGAGAACAATATCCGCCAAAAACTGCATTTGCCGCCTTTTCAACCAGAACTTCCTGTCAATGAATTGGGGTCATCCAGCTGATTTAAGCGTGTAAAATTTAAGAAAAAATGAAAAACCTCAAATGAGAATTACAAAAGATTTACTTTTATTAACCGCAAAGGATGCTGTAAAAAGAGCTCTTTTTGACAGTAGTGATATCGTCTGCGCCTACCTTACTGGATCAATCATTCGAGAAGACCCATTAATTGGAGGAACAACCGACATTGACCTTATTTATGTTCATTCCATCGATGCGCCGGGTAAAAGAGAAATAATTCCAATAACAGAAGATTATCATCTAGATATCTCTCACTTTTCTCAATCATTTTTTAGCCAACCCAGAAAACTACGCGCAGACGCTTGGGTAGGTTCATTCCTGTGTCATTATCCAATAGTGTTACACGAGACAAATCATTGGTTCGACTACGTGCGCTCTGCTGTGTTTGCGCATTTTTTCCAACCTGCAAATATTATTGAACGAGTTACCCCCTTTATTGAGGAAGCCCGAAGGGATTGGGTTAATTTACAAAACCAAGGGAGCGATCTCGGACATGACTTTATCCATACTTACTTAAAGGCCATAAAGAATGCTGCGAATGCTATCGCGTGTCTGACCTCTGTCCCCCTAACCGATCGCAGAGTGTTAATTGATTTTCCTTTAGCCGCTCTGGGAGTTCAGATGCCAGGCTTGACTGGCGGGTTGATCGATCTGATCGTCCCTCCTGACCCAATCGAACCCGATTGGGAAATGTGGTTGAACAATTGGAATATTGCGTTCTCTTCCATCCAGCAAATCGACCATACCCCTCTATCATATTCTGAAATGCGGCGTCCATATTATGAAAAAGCAATTCTTGGTTTAAAGGACGAAAATAATCAAGCTGCATTATGGCTGCTCTTATGGACCTGGTCGTTGATTTCGTCTCATTTGCCAAAAAATGGCTCGAGCCAAAAGGGGTATATGGATCTTCTGGGACAATTGATGCTCGACCCTGATCATTTTTCAAACAGGATTAACGGACTAGATCAATTTTTAGACGCTGTCGAAGAAACAATTGATAATTGGAAAGTATCTGTTGGGCTCTAAGTTATCCACAATAGTTGGGGATAACTCCTGTGGATAATTTGGAAAATATTTTCTAGGTTATGGCTCATATATATATATGAGCCGTTTTTAACCACTTGCTTGTAAATTTACTATTTCTTTATCCACTCTTTTTCCACAAATG
>JAUSPC010000106.1 GCA_030655835.1 Pelolinea sp. | reverse complement strand
GGAACGTGGAGACAATCCCAGGCATCTTATCGCCAATACATATGTAAAAAGAGGTGAAATTCTTGACCGAAACAATCTTACACTGGCTGAAACCCTGGGTGATATCGGGTCATTTAATCGGTCGTATCCTTATCCCTCTTTAAGCAATTCGATAGGATATATTGACCAAAAATATGGACTATTCGGATTAGAAAAAGCGTATGATGACTATTTAAGTGGATTAAAGGGTTATCCTGCCTCATCTATTTGGCTGAATTATCTTTTATATGATCAACCACCAATTGGGCGTGCGATCCGTTTAACGTTGGATCTAAAATTGCAGCAAAAAGTAGACGACCTCTTACAAAACGATCAGGGGGCAGCTGTGGTCCTAGATGCCTCAAACGGAAATATTTTGGCTATTGCAACGCAACCATTTTTTGACGCAAATGAATTAGAAGAGAATTGGGCTGCTTGGAATAGCAGCGAAAACGCACCATTTTTAAACCGAGCTTCACAAGGAGCATATCCAGTAGGTGGATTATTATCTCCTCTTTTCCTTCTTGAACAAGATCTTGATTCGATCAGTTTTTTCCAAGATCCACAAATATTTGGGAATGAAGAATTTGACATCCAATGCATTTCTCAATTTAGCAATTTGGATACTGATGAACAATCTGCTATTAAGAATGGATGCCTTTCAGCAGCCTCCCAATTAATTGCAAAAATAAACTTGGCGGATATATTTGAGTCAAGTGTTTTCGAACCTATTTATAATCCCCTTGCAAATGGTCTTCCAACAAATCTACCAATTGCCATGTCTAAATTTCAAGACTTACATGACCTAATATCAGGGGATAATCAGATCAGGATCAGTCCACTCCAAATCGCAGCAAGTTTAGCTCCATTGAGTAACGGAGGTATTATGGTGTATCCTTCATTGGTTTCTTCAGTGAATGTTTCATCTGGACAATGGGTACTCACTCCCGTTCAAGAAGGCAGTCCGGTTACTACTCCCGAAAAAGCAAAGGAAGTTGCCGAATTTCTGGCTTCCGACCTAATACCCGGCTGGGAGATTAGCGCAGTAACATATGATTTAGATAACGCCTTCAGTTGGTATGTGATGGGAACACATGATGAATGGAATAAGACACCAATCATAATTGCGCTGGTTCTTGAAACTGAAAACAGAAATCACGCACAAACGATCGGCAGAGAGATATTTAAAGCGATAAACCAATAAACCTTATTCTTCTAAGTAAGTTAATCGTACAAATTTACGCTTTCCGACCTGTAATACACCTGGTTTCATCTGGGAATTCCAATCTGTTATTGTCTCGCCGTCTAATTTAACTGCGTTTTGTTCAACCATCCGGCGTCCTTGACTTCGGCTGTCCACCAACCTTGCATTAGCTAGAATATCCAAACAGTTCGCGTCTTTTGACATAAAAAACTCTGGAATATCTTCAGGGATCGAATTCTCCTGAAATTTTAAAATAAAATCTTTTTCAGCGGTATCGGCTTCTTTATCACCATAAAATGCACTGGTGACTTCATAAGCCAATTTCATTTTCGCGTCTCTAGGATGTAATTTATCATCAGCAAGAGATTTTTCTATTTTCTCAATCTCTTCAGGAGACCAGCGCGTTACTAACCGGGCATAAATTGGCATACTTCGGTCAGGTATGCTCATTATTTTTCCGTACATATCATTTGGTGTGGTTGTGATCGGGACATGGTTTCCCATTGACTTGCTCATCTTTTCTGATCCATCAGTCCCGGGAAGAATTTCAAGACAAATAGCGATATTCGGTTGTGCTCCCATTGATGTCATTACCTTACGCGCAGCGGTAACAATGTTAAAGAATTGGTCTGTACCACCAACCTGAACATCTGCTTTTAAGCTAAAAGCGTCATATCCCTGCATGACTGCATATAGCGTTTCATGCAAATAGATCGGATCGCATTTTTCCCAACGCAACTTAAATTTTTCACGGCTGAGAAATTGCTGCACAGTGAAGTTTTGAGCGAGCTTAATGATCTCGGAAAAATTTAGCTTTGAAAGCCATTCCGAGTTATATCTAATCTTGGTCTTCTCTTTATCAAGGATCCTAAAAGCTTGATCCGCATAGGTTTGGGCATTTTCCTGTATCTCTTTGGATGTGAGAATTGGCCTGGATACATCTTTATCAGAGGGATCGCCTATTAAAGCCGTATAGTCACCTATGAGAAAAGTTACTTCATGCCCCATATCCTGAAATTGGCGGAGTTTGCGCATGGTAACGGTATGTCCCAAATGCAAATCTGCCTTTGTGGGATCATAACCGCAATAAATTCTTAGGGGACGACCTTCTTTTTTCGCTTGGAGAAGTCTTTCATGTAATTCTTCAGCCATGGCTTCTTTAATTTTCTCGTCACCATATTCAGTTCCCTGCATAAGTACAGCAACTTGCTCTTTAATTTCCACGTAATCCTCCAAGGATGGGATGATGAATGATTATACCAATTTATATTTCACCAAAAATTCAGCGTGCTATAATCAGCAAAGGGAAAACATGGAAACTGTACTTGTTCTCAATGCAAATTTTGAACCTCTCAACGTTTGTGACATGCGCCGAGCGGTTTGTTTGATGTTTCTTGAAAAAGCTTCACTTGTTATGAACGGTCGTGGTGAGATTCGCACTATAGATCAATCATTTCCTCGCCCCTCAATTATTCGGCTTGAACGAATGATCACACGTCCACGCCCTCAGGTTAAGCTGAACCGTAAAGAGATTTTTAGAAGGGATCGCTTTACATGCCAATATTGTGGAAAATTAGTTAGAAATTTGACCATCGACCATGTCGTCCCGCGTCATCAGGGAGGGCAGCAAAAGTGGGAGAACGTTGTGACTGCCTGTCCAACATGCAATCATAAGAAAGGCGGCCGAGCATTAAGTGAAACAGGTATGCATTTACAGAAAACGCCGGAAATCCCACCAAGCTCTGCTTTTTATATTTACAAAAACTATCTTAATGAAAATGAAGAATGGGAACCGTTTCTCAAAGGATGGTAACAAAAAAGAGATTCCTAATTAAGGAATCTCTTTCCTTAATTTTTTGAGATCAATCGGCTTTCCTTTGGGCAAGCACTCGATCTAACATGATAAGTGAATTGCCAGATTCGCCGCCCAATTTAAGTTGTTCAACGATCTCGGTAGCATTTTTCTCTTCTTCAACCTGCTCATTTACAAACCACTGCAAAAATATTTGGGTAGGATATTCATTAGCCTCAACTGCTAGTTTATAGAGCAAATGAATTCTGCTGGTAACAAATTTTTCGTGTTCAAGAACTTGTTCAGCCACTTTTAGTGGGCTTCCAAATTTCGCATCCGGTTTCTCAATTGCATCGAGAACAACATTTTCACCAATCTCATTCAAGAATTCAAAGAATTTCATCGCATGCTCCAATTCCTCTCCTGCTTGAACTTTCATCCAATGCGCAAATCCAGGTAAATTAACTTCTTCAAAGTGTGCTGCCATTGCCAAATAAAGATATCCAGAAAACAATTCTTTATTTATTTGAACATTTATTTCACCTAATAACTTTTTATCCATTTTTATACCTCCATATAATGTTTCTTAGATAGTAATCTATAGTCAGGAAAAATTATATTTATTATTTATTAATTTTTTTCCCTAAAGTAATTTATCCATATCTTATTTTTCAGGAGTTTTTTCAAGGGGCGGCTTTGTATTAATCTTATGCCTTAAAAATACCGCTGTAGCGCTTATAACCGCGACAACAGCCATCGTGATTTGATTCGCATTTACACCACCTACATAGGAAGAATCCAATCGGATAAATTCTAAAAGAAATCTGCCAATCGGATAAATGATCAAATACGCATAAAAAATATCTCCTGTAAGCAATTTACTTTTCAACTTCCGCGAAAGAAGGATAATAAGAATAAAAAAGTTGATCAAGTTCCACATTGATTCATAAAGAAACATTGGGTGATATCGCGAAAATTCTTCATATCCAGGTAATCTGTGTGCGGGATCAATGTAAATTGCCCAGGGCAGATTTGATGGGGGCCCATATAATTCTTGGTTAATAAAGTTACCCCACCTACCAATCGCCTGTGCGAGTGCCAGGCCGGGCGCAATGATATCTGCCCATTCAAGAAAGCTCAAATTCTTTTTCCTGGTGAATACAAGTAAGGCAACAACACCACCGATGACTCCTCCCGGTATGCCCAACCCACCCTGTCTGATATTAAGGATTTTTATTGGATGAGAAAGGTAGTATTCTATTCCCACTCCCATAGATTTTGAAGGTGTCAATACATGCCAGATGCGAGCACCGATAATTCCCGAAAACAACAACCAGGGTACCAGATCCCAAACGATCTCACTATCCAATCCGCGTTTTTTCGTTTCTCGTATAGATATCCAAACTGCCGCAAGAACACCTATCATAATGACTATTCCATAAAAATAAATCTTCAGTGGTCCTATATAAAAGCCGTCAATCAATGTGAACTCCTTTGCTGATTCATAAACACTTATTCACTATCTTTGAGAATTGATCGCGCATAACAAAATCTTTGAATTGCGGTGAGATTACTCAAAACCGCGATGATTACAACTCCAATAAGGGGGCGCCCAATCAATAAACTAATAACCAAAAATATCAATCGTTCCACTCTTGTCAACATTCCAATTTTTACTGATAACCCCAGTCCTTCTGCGCGCGCTCTAATATAGGAGACGAGAAAACTGCCACACAAAGCAAGGTAAACAAAGATTATTCCAAGCGGGTTTTGTGCAAAGGTAAAATTTATCAGAATGCCCAGCAAGAGAACCATCTCAGAATACCGATCAACAAGGGAATCCAATAAACAGCCAAATTTTCCTGACACACCTGACAATCGTGCCATTGCACCATCTACCGCATCCAATGCGCCCATAATCGCCGCGATTATACCGCCACAGAAAAAGTTTCCCTTAGCAATTAACACAGCTGCAGCCATTGTTCCTACCAAACCCGTGAGGGTAATAAAATTTGGTGTCAGTCCAATTTTTAGCAAAAAACTTGATACCGCGGTCAGTGTATTCTTAAATATCTTGCGCAATACATCCGTTACAGTCATAAATGCTTTCTACAATTCCAGAATGGTATTTTTATTTTTCTTCCTCATCCGGATCGGTCATTACTTTCCTAACACGTCCTCCTGATTCCTGAGGTCCTACAACGCCAATTTTCTCCAGCTCATCCATCAATCTGGCTGCTCTTGGGAATCCTATTCGCAGTTTTCTTTGCAATCGAGATGTGGAGGCATAACCTTCTTCCATAACAAGGTCAATTGCTTGATCTAATAAATTATCAGCCGAACTATTCTGTGCATCAACCAAATTCTCCCAGGGAGCTGTGGTTAGATAAGCATCTTCCACTTGGGATTGGCTCTGCCAATAATTAATAATTCTCTCTATTTCTCGATCATCAACCAAAACACACTGCGCACGTTTCAATGCCGCGGTTTCCGGATCCAGGAATAACATATCACCTTTCCCCATTAACGTCTCTGCACCATTAGTATCCAAAATCACTCTCGAATCTACTGATGAAGCCATCATGAATGAAATTCGGGCAGGGAAATTTGCTTTTATTAAACCAGTGATAATATCCGCGCTTGGCCGCTGGGTAGCCACTACCAGATGGATTCCGGTTGCCCTTGCCATTTGAGCTAATCGAACTAAATATGTTTCTGTTTTTTCAGTTTCAGAGAGCATTAGATCAGCCAATTCGTCGATCACGATCACGATCTTAGGAAGCCCTGCCTTCCCTCGGCGGAGCATTTTCAGATTAAATGCATCCAGATCACGGGCATTTACTTCTTCAAGTTTTTTGTATCTGTCTTCCATCTCCTTTATTGCCCACGCTAGAACGGCAAGCATTCGATCAATTTGGGTCTCAACTTTACCCATCAAGTGCGGGAGACCATTAAACCTGACTAATTCGACCATTTTTGGATCAAGAATTGCCATTCTAAGTTCGCTTGGAGAATTATTCATTGCCAAACATGAAATAATGGATGTAATACAAACGGATTTTCCTGATCCGGTTGTTCCAGCAACCAGAAGATGCGGCATCTTTACCAGATCCGCAACGATTGGATTCCCAGATACATCTAAACCCAAGGCCAAGCTCATTTTAGATGTTTGCTTTCTAAATTCATCGCTTATTAATATTGACTTCAAACGAACAAGGACACTGTTTATATTGGGGATCTCTATTCCAATAAAGGCATGCCCTGGAATTGGCGCTTCGATGCGCAAACGATCAACTGATAATGCCAGGGTAATATCTTTTTTCAATCCCGCGATTTGGGAAACACGTACTTTTTTCTTAACAATTTCTCCATCATCGCTAACTTTTTCAACAAAACCCGGTTCAACCGCATATTGGATTATCGTTGGGCCAACTCGATACCCAGCTACTCTGGCCGGAACGCCAAACTCTTCCAATGTTTTTTCGATTTGAACAGCTTTGGCATGAATAAATGTTTCATCATTAATTGCAGTTGAATTCTCAAGCAGCAGATCCTTGGGTGGTAAATCCTGCGATCCTATTGATTTCCGTGTATTTGCATCAAGATTCTCATCTTTTGCTGCGTTAAATCGTTCTTCGGATGATTCTCTTCCTTGAGATATGCTGGGCGATTTTTGGTTAATCGCTCCAGTTGATAAAACCTTCGTAAATGTTAAGTCAAGGATTGAATTGATCTTTTTATGTAATCCAAAAACATTTATCAACAAGAAGATTGTGACACCAATTAATAATGGATAAGTTAATAGATCACCCAACAAATTTCTTAACAGGCGAGCAGTCCCCCATCCAATAACGCCACCATCTAACCCGCTGTTTGCTCTTTTAACAGAAAATCCTCCGAAGGAAGAAAGTAAAGCGGAAGACGAAAAAAGCAGTAACTCCAAACCGATAAGTTTTTTATAATCGAATTTAGGGAATCGTTCGAGATGTCTTAATAGAATGATTACGCCAATAATAATAAGAATAACAAAAAACAGATATGCCCCAAGGCCAAACCAATTAAGGATTACTTTAACCCATTGATCAATCAACTTCCCTGTAGTTAGATTGAACACGCTTAAGAGGGATACAATTCCAACGATAATAAAAAGAAGCCCTGAGATATCCTGACCAAATCGTTTAACCACAAACAAAAAACCTTGTGGAATAGATCTTTTTAATTTATTGTCAGAAGTATTTGTCATTAATATTTTTCTTTAAATCATGTCGTTAATAAATGTTTTTATCATGTGATTGGATAATTAATGTGGCAACAATTTCTATTTTTTAGACCAAAAGACATAATCAATTCTTTAGTTATTCCATTTATTCAAATTGGTTTACGGAATCTCCTTATAATTCTTTTCCAATATCATAACCTGTTCTGCTAAAGAGGAAATTGCCATGCGCTGCTTCCTATAAAAATCAGCTTCAGAAAGTGATAAACGTCTGGCAAGGTCCTTCACTTTCCAACCTTCGATAAACTTCAGATCCAATATATTGAACATGATCCATTCATTTGTATATTGTCGGTCACCTGTGGGTCTTAGCTGATTAATTGATTCTCTCAACACTTCACGTAATGCTGTAATTGAAGTTTCTTCTTTTTCAAGAATACGTTTTTGCACGGAAGACAAACGCAGTAGCGGGTTTTGTGATAATCTTGGACCACCGAAAAAATGAGCCAATGCGTCTTTAACCCATTTTTCAAACTCTCGTGTGTCAGAAATATTGATCCCATTAATTATTCGTTCTCGGTTAAATCTTGAGGACGCAAGGATGGTTTGAATTTCAGTCACTTGAGGCGTTAAGATCTCTAAAGAGTTGAACAATGAATCTTGAGAATTGCGATCTTTTAATGCCAAAGCAGCTCGATCAGTCAACTTGCCGATTGCACTCTTTTTCTCTTCGTCAATTTTATTAAGATCAAATTTCTCTGCCATGATAAAACCTAACAAATTCCCGTCAGATGATGGGCTGTTGTCAATAATCGGAAAAATGGTTTTTTCCTTGTAATTTCCAAATTTCTCAGATCTTTCTTGGGTATTTATAAAATTTATTATGCTATCTTTCTCTTCAGAAATATTATTTTTTAGATCTCCAACACTAACATTCAAAGCAGGTTTTCCTTCACGATTTTCAATTAATAATGCTCCGTTTATCTGTAATCGGTCACAAAGCGTAGCCAGAAGTAATTCAAGGAATTGTTCAAGATCATTTTTTGTTAACAACCTGTCTTTGAGTATCCTAATTTTTTCTAATTCTTCTCGGTCAGATCCATTGAAGAAAAGCCGTTCCCAAATAGGAGCAATAATTGTTATGAGAAATTCAAACAAAACGATAGTTGCTACCATCCCCAGAATAACGAGGGAAGAAACATCTACTTCATTTTGCTTTCCGATTCTTGAAATTATCGTTGTTACACCTAATGTAAAACTTGCGGTAATAGGACCGCGCATTATCCATCTAAACAAGCGACTCTTAATTACTCTATCTGGCCATGGAAACCCAAAAAAAGATACAGTGTATGTCATACCCAAAAGTGAAAAAGCGACAAAAATATAAGCGAGAATGGATAATAGCCAAAAGAAAACAGCGTTGTGTGAAGCAAAACCAGATCCGTATAATAAATATGGAAATGACCCAAGAGCCGGTCCGATCGCACTGGTGATCAGGTAAACCATTCTTCGTTTGCTCGTTTTGGTTGAGGTTCGATTCAAACTACGGATAAAGTTATACCAAGAAAACATCATCATCACGATAAAAAATATTATGAAATAATCTTGGAATAGTGTGCGTTCAATAAATGGGATAGGCGGATTTGAAACATTCACCTCAGAAAACTAGATTCCCGCCATAAGTAAAATAAAAAATACGCTGCTAATTATTATTGATATATACCCAGAAATACGTCTTTTTCCCTTGCTTGGTTTACCAGTGATGGTCAACAGGGCATCTGAAAACAGAAAATAAGCGGTTGGGAGAAAAATGAGACCCATGTATTGAATACGTAAAATAAAAAACAGTTCATCCTGCCGAAAAGTGGTAGTTACAAAAGCATCAGATCCAAAGACGACCACGATACAAGCAAGAAGGAATGTAAATGATCTTGTGACACAGTCATGCAAATTGAAAGTTACTACATAAATTAATAATGAAAAAGATATGATCGCAACTCCTGCTGTGATCACATCATTGATGGTTCTAAGAAATAATAGCAATCCTTCCATTGTTTTTATATTATCTTAAATACCGTGCGAAGAATAGTGCGAGGTCATTATTCATATAATAATTGTCATTAAAACCAGAAAACTCAAATCCTATTTTTTTTGCCATGCTGATTGCCGGATAGTTCTTGGATGACATTTCAACTGTCATTCTAAAAAATTTTCTTGCTTTTGCCCAATCAGCAGCTGCCTGAATAAGGGTAGTTCCTATCCCTCTCCTTCGCCACGCATCATTAATTACCAAATCTTTCACCCAAACCATCTCCGGGGCAAACAAGGTGCTCATCGTTAGATATCCCACGGGAGTATTGTCAATACATCCTACTAATACAATTGAAAAATCCTTCCATCGGTCAAATAGAATTTCTGGGGAATGCGGATATTGGATCCTCATTTCCCGGGGTAATTCGGCTTCTTTGAATCCAGTATTGATCTCATACTCACCCATATTTTGATTCATTTGCCAAACTTTACACGTTCGAACAGTATGATCAAATCGAGTTAGGATCTCAATATCAGGAGAAACTGCCGGCCGTACTAAAATCTCAGCCATATTCTTTTCCTTTTTTCATTGAGGCAGCACTTTTACATCAATTTCACATGGTCGTAATAAATTATTGGCGTTATCAGAAACCACCAATCTTAGAAAATAATTTCCCGGGAGAAGTTGTTCGGTATTCCATGTCCCACCAAGGGCATCCTCAATGATCGGTTTATTTCCCGCAGAAATCGGTGTCCATAATTCATCACCCTGATATCGATATTCATATTTATAGAAACCAAGATTTGGCAGGTTAACTGTACCTATCAACTCAATTGATCCCGATATCTCATCTCCAGCCTGAGGATCGATCCATTCGAGCTGTTCAGGAATGCATCCTGTTTTTGCGATCGCGGTTTGCGTTTGTTGTAAACCCTCAGGTGTGTTTTCTTGCGTTAACATCTCACCTGAATTTGGCTCCTGTGTTGTTAACACATCAATGGTTGGAGTCGCGATCTGTGCAATACCCGGATATCGGATGGATGCAATTGAGACTAAAATGAAATTTGACAATCCAAACAAACTAACCAGAAAAATGAACGTGAATGCTGAACGAATCCCTTTTTGCGCAACCTCCCGCTCCATTCCAAAATTCGCTTTTCTTAGTGATATCCAAGCGCTGAAAAGACGCCTTAGATTAACTAAAAATACGATCCCAAGTACAACATAAATACCCACTTCGTAATTAATAACGAATCGGATTAATTCTTCCATTTAATTTTTAGACGAATGATTTATTTACAAACGCCTGATCACACCTCTGATGATCGCGTCCATCTTAGGAACCAGGATCTTTCCTGCTTCCAAAACTTCTTCATGCGTGGTGACGGTTGATCCATCCAGATTCGCCTTATTGCTGATCCCGGACAAACCAAGGACCCGTAATTTAGCATGCCTTGCTGTTATCACTTCCGGGACAGTGGACATACCTACGGCATCTACACCGATAGTGTGTAAAAACCTTAGGTCCGCAGGGGATTCAAAGGAAGGTCCTGCAAGGCAAACATACACACCTTCCCTTGGTGAAAGTCCTTTTTCCTTTGCAATCTCTTTCGCTAGACTTAACAATTCTTGATCATATGGTTGACTCATATCCGGGAACCGCTCGCCAAATTCATCAATATTCGGTCCCCACAAAGGATTCAGTCCACCCATAGCGATCAAGCTAATATGGTCATTTATCAGCATTACATCACCGGGTTCATAATCCGGATTCACACCACCAGCCGCATTAGTAACAACCAAAACCTTAACTCCCATCCGGATCATGACCCGGACCGGAAAGCCAACTATTGGCATTGAATACCCCTCATAATAATGTGCTCTTCCCTGCATTATTAATGCAGGTTGACCTTCAAGGTCACCTATAACCAATCTGCCTTTATGTCCTTGAATGGTTGATTGAGGCCAATGAGGAATCTTACTGTAATGAATAATATCCGCTGGTGATACTGATTCAGCCATATCACCAAGTCCCGTCCCAAGGATCAAACCAATCTTAGGTTTGCGTTGTGTATACGAATGAATAGCTGCAACAGCTTCATCAATCATTTCTAACGTTATAAATTCGGACATTTTTCCTCCTGTATGAGAAATTTTCTGTTTATTAATTTGATTATAACAAATGTACTGCGGTTGTTTTTCCAGACAGTATTAAGGGGTGAATAAGAGAGGGCACAGGCGCTCATCAAGCAACCTGAACAGCCTCGAATTCAGATGGTGTCAAGTATGCCAGCGAAGAAT